>JBFEWU010000349.1:0-4952 GCA_041546215.1 Draconibacterium sp.
ATATTGTGGAATTATAACTTTTAACAAAAAAATAAAAATGGCTGGGAATTTAACCTTTACGATGATAAAGCCTACGGCTTTTAAAAACAATCACACCGGAGCAATATTAAAAATGATAAACGACGCCGGTTTTCTAATCAAGGCCATGAAACTTACCCGTTTATCGGCAGAACAGGCTGGTTCGTTTTATGAAATACATAAAGGAAAACCGTTTTACGAGACACTGGTTCAGTTTATGAGTTCGGGTCCAATTGTAGCTCTTGTTCTGGAAAAAGAGAATGCAGTGGAAGATTACCGCACATTAATTGGTGCCACTAACCCGGAAAACGCAGCAGAAGGTACAATTCGTAAATTGTATGCAACCAGCTACCAGCAAAATGCGGTGCATGGCTCCGACAGCGATGAAAATGCAAATCTTGAAGCTGATTTCTTCTTTTCAAAAATTGAGAGATATTAAACAGGTACTAAATATAAAAAAGCTGCTCTGAACCGAGCAGCTTTTTTTTTATCCTTTCTGAACAATTTCTTCCACTTCATCAGGATTTATGGGAACCCTTTCACCAATAATTTCACTTCCGGTTTCGGTCACCAAAATATCATCTTCCAAACGAATTCCACCAAAACCGCGGTATTCGTTAACCTTGTCGAAGTTTATAAAGTCGCTGTTAATTCCTTCGGCCTGCCACTTGTCGATCAGGGCTGGGATAAAATAACAACCCGGTTCATTGGTAATAACATAACCCGGCTTTAATCGCTTACCCAAGCGTAAGTAGGCCGTTCCAAATTGGTCAACCGGCTGAATTTCATCATCATAACCCACATAGATTTGTCCCAGGTCTTCCATATCATGCACATCCAGTCCCATCATATGTCCCAATCCGTGTGGGAAAAACAAAGCATGTGCTCCGGCTGCAACGGCTTCGTCGACATCGCCCTTCATTAAGCCAAGTTCTTTTAATCCCGAGGCGATTACTTTGGCAGCTGCCAGATGAACCGACAGATAACTAACTCCGGGTTTTGTTAATTCGGTAGCTTTATTATTTGCCGCCAAAACTATTTCATAAATTTCGCGCTGTTTTTGAGTGAATTTACCCCCCACAGGTGTTGTACGGGTAAAATCCGACGCATATTTCAATAAGGATTCCGCTCCTGCGTCACAAAGCATTAATTTGCCATCCTGTAGTATTTGAGAATGATCGTGGTTGTGTAAAGTTTCTCCGTTTTGCGAGAGAATGATTGGGAATGAAGTCATTCCTCCACCGGCTAAAGCCACACCTTCAATGGTTCCGGCAATTTTTTGTTCCCAGGTTCCAGCCTGTGCCATTTTCATTGCTGTAACGTGCATCTGGTATCCTGTTGCACAGGCCTTTGCAATTTCTGCAACTTCCTGTGTCTCCTTTATTTCGCGAATGGATATTACTGCTTTAATTAGTTCTAGCGATGCCTGGCTGTTTACGGTTAACGATGAAATTCCCGTTAATTTTTCCAGCAACATTTTGTTTTCACCCCGGTATGGTGGCAAAAAATGCACCCTGCGGCCACTATCCTGAGCAGCTTTAACGAGGTCGAAGAGCCGGGCAAATGGTGCTGTATTTGTAATACCAACTTTAGCTGCATTTTCTTTCAATGGAACCTGTGGGCCCATCCATATAATATCTTCAATATCCACATCGTCGCCCAAAATATAATCGTCGCCACTGTCGAAATCGATAAGCCCTGCCAATCCGGGGAAATCAAGTCCGAAAAAATACAAAAACGAACTATCCTGCCGAAAATGATACGTATTATCACGATAATTCATTGGCGATTCGACATTACCTAAAATAAGACCTAATCCACTTAATCCCTTTGATTTCAAGGCATTTCTACGATTAATATAAGTGCTTTTGTCAAACATAATTTCTCGATATTTATTAAAATTTTACGAATATACTATTTCTTGTTCTATTTAGAATGATTCAAAATTTAAATGCTGTTAAAGGTAAACAGGACGAATTAATATTTAGCTGATTGTTATCAGCCTGGGCTTTTTTTCAGATATAACAAGCTCAATATCAGATCAATTGCCAATTAATAATTTATTTAACGTGAATCCGACACAAGCACTCCATTCGCACGCCACAAATGCATTTACCGAATCCGGTAAAAAATTCCGGAAAACATAACCAATTAACCATAATCAACGTAAATTAATCTAAAACGCTGTGCAGTAGAAATGCATAGGGCTGAGAATGGGATGGAAGACCGGAGACAACTGAAATTGATTAATGATTAATGATTATTGATTAATGTGTTTGGCAGTTCATTTGATGTGACCGGTACGGGATTGAAAATTCGGACAACAACGACAACGGGACAGTCCGAAGTCCGAAGTCGGAAGACCGAAGACGTTCCGTCGGGTGATGGACGGAGTCGAAGAATTGATTAACGGCTCCGTGGCACTCTGTGAGAACTCCGTGAACTCTTTGTTTAGTTGTTTTAACCGCAGAGAGCACAGGGAAGACACAGAGTTGCGCAGAGGAGAAGAGAAGAGCGCCAGGGGTGAGAAGTGTCCACTCATGCGTTCGCACCGCTGCCGCGCGATTGTATCGCGTGGCGCAGGAATGTGAATAAACCCACGCGATATAATCGCGCGGTAGCAAGGTTATCTTTGAAATAAAAATTGACAACAACGACAACAATGACAACAATGACAACGGAAAAGACCGAAGACCGAAGACAAAAGAAATTGATTAGTGATTAGTGATTATTGATTAATGTAGACGGTGGTTAAGCGGTATGACGGATACAGAATTAACAATCTCATTTCAACGACAACGATGACAACAATGACAACAATGACAACGGAAAGGACCGAAGTCCGAAGACAACAAGTATTGATTAGTGATTGATTGAAGCAAATATTCAAGCATTCGAATATTCTGACATCCAGCAATCTGAATATCCGAATATCCAGATATCTGGTTTACTGAACACTGCATCTTTGCTCTTTACTCTTTGTTCTTTGTTCTTTGTTCTTTATTCTAAACAATAAATTTCAACATCATGGGAAACTCATTAATGAACTATCTGAACAGGCGCCTGAAAGAAGGTTCAATTGAAAAAAGTGCCGAAATGGCAGGACCGGTAATTACCATTTCCAGGGAAGTGGGTTGTAACGGAATAAAACTGGCAAATGTCCTGGCAACGCGATTAAACCAACAACGCACTGGCCGGGAATGGAAAGTACTTAGTAAAGAAATTTTTCATGAAAGTGCGAAAGAACTTGATCTGGATCCCGAAAAAGTACGCAAGATCTTCAAAACAAGCGATAAATACATTTTCGATCAAATACTAAAAGCCTTTGGTGATAAGCGTTATAAAAGCGAAGTTAAAATTTGCAATACCGTTCGCGAAGTAGTTCATGGCCTGGCAGTAGATGGATTTAATATTATTGTAGGACGAGCCAGTCATATCATTGCCCAGGACATAAAGAATGCCTTGCACATTCGTTTAATCGCTCCGCTGGATTACAGAATTAATACCATTATTACCAACAATAAATTATCGAAGGCTGAAGCCATCAGATTTATAGAAAAAGTTGAAGCTGAACGTATGACATTTCGGAAAGCATTAAAGGAAAACAGTTTACATGAGGAATTATTTGACATTACCATGAATCGTGCTTCGTTTAACGATGAACAGGCTGCAGAATTAATCGAATTTGCCATTGAAAAGAAACAGATTCTGGCAAATTTCAAAAATAAAGCAGTGCTTTATTAGCATCTCCCAGAATTGAAAAAATCTTACATCCCTGATAATTTTTCCAGGGCCAGCATCAAGGCGTGTGTTCCCTTTCTTCCCTGCCCTTGAGCCTGAACAGCCAGGTAAAGTTGTTTTACCAGTGCCAGACCAGGTAGCGAAATCCCCATTTTTTCTGCTTCTTTCAGGGCAATGCTCATGTCTTTAATAAAATGTTCCACGAAAAACCCGGGATCGAAATTACGCTTAACAATACGGGGAGCTAAATTATTTAAGGTCCAGCAGCCAGCTGCACCACCACTAATTGACGAAAGCATGGTGGACAAATCCAAACCTGCCTTATGTCCATACAAAAGCGCTTCACAAACCCCTATCATGGTTCCTGCAATGGTAATTTGGTTGCACATTTTGGTGTGTTGCCCCGCTCCCGCAGAACCTTGATGCAGAATGTTTTTCCCCATTAAGCCGAACAATGGCATTACTTTACTTACGGCCTCTTCATCGCCACCCACCATTATGGAAAGTGCCGCATTTTTTGCGCCAACATCGCCTCCTGAAACCGGAGCATCAATGGCCTGAATCCCTTTCGTTTTTGCAGCCTGATATATTTCCATTGCCAAACTTGGCTCGGTGGTTGTCATGTCCACCACAACGGCACCCGGTTTTGCCGATTTTAGAATACCATTTTCACTCAGATATACCTCGCGGACATCTTCCGGAAATCCAACAATTGTGAAAATAATGTCAGAATCAGCAGCCACTTCACCCGGGCTATCTGCCCATTCAACGCCTTCCGCCATTAATGACTCAGCTTTTGCCTTGCTTCGATTATACATCAAACATCTGTATCCTGCTTTATGCAAATGCCCCAGCATTGAGGAACCCATTACTCCTGTTCCGATCCAACCTACCTTTATTTTTTTTTCCATTCTTCTTTTACATTTAATAGAAGTTGTTTTTGTAATACTTTTCCCCGGTAAATCTGCCCTTTCGTAACACACTTTTTCAATGCCTGAAGAACTGTTTTATTATCTGGTTTTTGGTTTAAAACTCTGCAATTTATTGAAAAGAACATAGAATATAGAACAAAGAGCAAAGAACAAAGAGTAAAGAGCAAAGAAGCGGTGTTCAGCAAACAGGATATCTAAAAATCCTAATCACATTAATCAATAGACAATAATCATTAATCCATTTCTTCGGTCTTCGGACTC
>JBFEWU010000122.1:0-11910 GCA_041546215.1 Draconibacterium sp.
CCATTAGAGTGAGTATGCTTAAGATGATCGGAAGTTTTGTTTTTTCTTGTTTTGCAAACCAATGGCGTTTGAAAACAACTACAATTGCCAGGGTAATAAATACCAGGTTTTTATAGAATGTTTCCCAGTTTGAAATGACAAATGCATCTCCAAAACAGCCACAGTCGGTTACCGGATTCTTCAAGGCAATCCACAAGGTAAGAGGTGTGAAAAATGCCATAAAAAGTAGTCCCAGCCACGAAAAAAGTCGCATGCACCAGTTAAACAGGAAAGCAACACCAATGGCAAATTCGGCAAATGCCAGGATAATCCCCAGCGGGAAAGCCGCCCAAATCAGCCATTCCATTCCCAGGGCATTAAAGTAATCTGTAAATTTGTAGGTCGATCCCCAGGGATCGATTCCTTTTACAAATCCTGAAAAGATAAAAACGAGACCAAACAAAATCCGGGCGATGTGTTTTACAAACTTCATGTTATTTATTTGCATGGGCAGATGCCCTCTTTTTATTGATTCCTATTCTTCTGACAGAAGCAAATGCTTTATTTATCCGTATTGTCGGTTTCAAACTCAATTTTAATCATGGCAAAAACGGCATAATTAATCATGTCCATGTAGTTGGCATCGATCCCTTCCGAAATGATTGTTTTTCCCTGGTTGTCTTCTATTTGCTTGGTGCGTTTTATCTTCATCAAAATCAAATCTGTGTATGAACTGATGCGCATGTTTCTCCATGCTTCGCCATAGTCATGATTTTTGTCCATCATCAACTTTTTGGCTTCCTCGAAATAATTGTCGTATAGGGCTTGTGTTTCTTCGTTTGGCATTTCTTCGTCCGACGGGCCAAGTTTCAACTGGATCAGGCCCATTATGCAATAATTAATGATGCCAATAAATTCGGGTTTTATACCCTCTCCGACTTTTGTAACACCTTTTTCTTCAATACTTCTTATTCGTTGTGCTTTAATGTAGATTTGGTCGGTTAGCGATTGCGGCCGAAGGATGCGCCAGGCGGTTCCGTAGTCGGTCATTTTCTTTGAAAAGATATTTCTGCATATCGAAATTACCTGGTCATATTGTACGTTCGTTTTTTCCATTTAAATTCTTTGAGTCTTATGTCTTCAGAGACGGTGTTTAAAATCTCACGTCTGATAATCAGATTGTCATTTTGCAAAACGACGGATAAAAGTATTAAAAAATGAGAAAATTGAACCGTTTTATTTTACATTTGTAGTTAACGATTTGTTAATCGCATTTTGAAAACGAGTTCGTTTTTAATCCTTTCAAAATGAGATTAACGCCGATTAATAAAACAAAGTCAAGGGTAACACCGGTACTGAGAACTTCCTGTATTTATTGTCGGAATAATTGGCTATAAATGATTTTTTAATAATTAAAGCATTGACCTGATGTTGATTACGCAGTCGGCGGGCAAATTCCTAAAACGTAATAGTGCGATTCATCTGGGAGAAACCGAGATTGATTTATCCATTCCCATTGTGATGGGGATAGTGAATATTACGCCCGATTCTTTTTACGATGGTGGAAAATTCGAAGATGAAACTACCATGTTGAAAGCCGTTGAGCAAATGATAAATGATGGGGCTACCGTTATTGATGTGGGAGCGATCTCGACGCGACCCGGTGCCGTTAGCATTTCAACCAAAGTTGAGCTTGGGCGTTTGTTGCCTGCAGTAAAAGCCATACGTGGAAATTTTCCCGACATAGCACTTTCGGTTGATACTTTTCGTTCGTGGGTAGCCGTGCGTGTAATCGATGAAGTCGGTCCGATTATAATTAATGATATTTCAGGTGGAACCTTAGACTCGAAAATGTTTGAAACCGTAGGAAAGTTGCAAATGCCCTATATCCTCTCGCATATCAAGGGAACTCCCCGGGATATGCAGGATGATCCGCAATACGATGATTTGATTAAGGAAATCTCGTCATATTTTTCCGATAAGGTGAAAAAGCTGACGAAATTGGGTGTGAAAGATATTATTCTTGATCCCGGTTTTGGTTTTGGAAAAACACTAGATCATAATTATGATTTGCTGAATAAACTCGATTCTTTTAAAGTATTCCAGTTGCCGGTAATGGCCGGGTTAAGCCGGAAATCGATGATTTGGAAAGCCTTGGACATACAACCTGAAACAGCACTTAACGGGACAACAGTTGCCAATACACTGGCATTGATGGGAGGAACAGATATTCTCCGCGTTCATGACGTGAAAGAGGCGGTTGAAGCTGTGAAGATATTTTGTGAAATTAAAGCAACACTGATATAATGCTAACATTTATTACAGTACGGTTTCTTGATATTCTCGACATTTTTTTGGTGGCCTTTCTGCTGTATCAACTTTACCGTCTGATAAAAGGAACGGTTGCCTTTAATATCGTTATCGGGCTGTTTTCTCTGTATCTGGTGTGGCTCATTGTGAGGGCACTCAATATGGAGCTGCTAGGCTCAATTATGGGGCAGTTCATTGGTGTAGGTGTGTTGGCTTTAATTGTTGTTTTTCACCCCGAAATTCGAAAATTTTTGGTATTTGTGGGAACCAATTATAACCTGAACCGCATACTTTCGCTGGATAAATTATTTGGTACAGGCAGGCAAAGAACCATAAATCATCAGCAAATAAACAGTTTGGTTGATGCTTGTGTTTCAATGGGAAAATCGAAAACCGGTGCCCTCATTGTTATTGTCGGAAATTCGGAGTTGAACGAGCAAATTAATACAGGTGAGCAAATTAATGCTCAAATTTCGTCAGCACTCATTCGGAGCCTGTTTTTTAAAAACTCGCCTCTGCACGATGGAGCCATCATAATCAAAGGAAACAGAATTATCGCCGCGGGATGTATTCTCCCACTTACTCAAAAAGAATTGGATCAGTCAATGGGGCTCCGCCATCGTGCTGCGATTGGAATAACAGAAATCTCCGATTCGCTTACAATCATCGTATCCGAAGAAAGAGGATCCATTTCAGTCGCTCAGAAAGGGGAAATAAAAAGACGGATATCCAAAGAAACCCTGACACAGATACTGGAAGAGAATATTCAGGAAGAGAGCCAGGATGAATCCTCAGATTGAGCTCTTTGCTTGCTTTGTATCTCATTTAATGCTTTAAATTAGTATCTTGATTTCACATAAAACCAACTGGTGCTCATGATTATTACAAGAAAATCATCTTACCTGTTTCTTATTATCGTCACACTTGTTTTGCTCGCTTTCTCAGGGAAAAAAGAAGAGGTTAAGTATATGTCACCTGTTGATTTTGAGATTGATGCGGAGAATGAGTTGGTTTATGTGGCGATGCTCACAACAAAACAAGTTAGCTGTTTTGAAATAAAATCCGGTTTACTGAAAAAAGAGCTTAATCTGAAATACGAACCCAAAGCGCTCACTCTCGCCAATGAGAAATTATATGTGGCTACTTCGTTTTCCGAAGGTAAACTGGTCGTGATCAATCCTGAAAGAATGAAGGTTGAAGCCACAATTGAGGTTGGTCATGGAGCTTCGGATGTGGTGATTTCTTCAGATGGAACGAAGGCTTATGTGGCCAATGGATTTTCGGACGACATTTCAGTGGTGGATTTAAAGTCGAAAAAGGAAAGTAAGCGAATAAAGGTTTTGCGGCAACCCATGACAATTACCCTGTCGAAGGATGGAAAGTATCTTTTTGTCGCCAATTTTTTAACAGCTCACCGGGCTGATGTTGACACAGTCACCGCCGAAGTATCAATAATTGACACAGAGCAGCTGGAGGTGATAAAAAATATTCCATTGGCAAATGGAAGTAACGCACTGCGTGGAATGACTTTGTCGGATGATGGTAAATATGTGTTTGTTTCGCATAATCTCGGTCGTTTTCAGGTGCCAACTACACAGCTGGAACAGGGGTGGATGAATACGAGTGCTTTAAGCGTAATTGATGCGGCAAACCTGGAATATGTGGCAACCGTTTTGCTGGATGAGCCTGAGCGTGGTGCTGCAGGCTCGTGGGGAGTAGCCTGTACACCAGACAATATTCTTGTGGCACATTCGGGAACGCACGACTTTAGTGTAATTGACTATGCCGGATTTGTTGAAAAACTTAAGGAGGTGAAAGAAAAGGCGATGCTTTCGTACGACCTTCGGTTTCTATCTGGTTTGCGGTCACGAATCGTTGTCAGCGGCAATGGCCCGAGAATAATAAAAGGAAGGCAAAATGAAGTTTATGTGGCAAATTATTTTTCAGACCAAATCGATATTATTGATCTGGATGATCCGCAACCATCCAGATATAAAAGCATTAATTTAAATCCGGATTTACAGATTGATTCCACGAGGTTGGGAGAAATCTATTTTAACGATGCCACCTACTGTTTTCAGGCCTGGCAATCGTGCAACGGTTGTCATCCAAACCATGCGCGCACCGATGGTTTAAACTGGGATTTAATGAATGATGGGATAGGTAATCCCAAAAATTGCAAAAGTTTATTGTACGCGCATGAAACTCCCCCGGCTATGATTACCGGCCTTCGTGCGAACGCAGAACTTGCTGTAAGAGCCGGATTTAGACATATTCAGTTTGCACAGATCGAAGAATCACATGCAAGGGCAGTCGACTTTTATTTGAAATCATTGCGTCCGGTGCCCAGCCCAAAATTAGTGAATGGGAAATTAAGCGATTTGGCAAAACAAGGAAAAATGGTTTTTGAAAAAATGAATTGTGCCATTTGCCACCCCGCACCGTTCTACACGGATTTGAAAAAACATAAAATTGGTAAAGCCAGTAGTTACGACAAACAAAATGAATGGGATACGCCAACCCTGGCAGAAGTTTGGCGTACCGGGCCTTATTTGCATGACGGACGCTGTGCATCGGTTAAAGAAGTACTTCAACGTGAGAAACACGGTGTTTGGAACGAAATATCGGATGAAGAATTGGATGCTTTGGTAGAATATGTTCTGTCCTTATAAGGCTTTTTTGACATTTACTGGCGAAATTGTTCATTCCACTCCTGTGAAGGGTAACCGTTTTTTTTTTTTTAAAATCACAAAATACATTTGTTTGGTCTCTTCCAAGTGGAGTGCGATGATTTCAGTCTAAAAAGATGTTCTACAGCATTTTTAAAGTAAAAATCACTTTTAATAATAAAAGTAATTCATACTTTTATATATTTGTATCGAAATTTAATAACATGGAGTATTATAATAAACATCCAAAACATTTTGTGGCGGTGGATTGCGTTATCCTGGGATATAACGAGGGCGAGTTGTGTTTACTGCTCTATCCCAGGGGATTCGAGCCATCGAAGGGAGCCTGGTCCTTAATGGGAGGATTTGTTCAGGATGGAGAATCTTCAGACGACGCCGCCATGCGTGTATTGAAACAGACTACCGGGCTGGACGACATTTTTATGCAACAGGTAGAGACTTTTACAAAACCTTCCCGCGAGCCCGGAACCCGGGTTATTAGTATTGCCTATTTCGCTTTAATTCAAATGGATAAGCACGACAAAGACTGTGTGCGTGAGAGTGGGGCACATTGGTGGCCAATAACGACACTGCCGGAAATAATTTTTGATCATGGAGAGATGGTTGAAAAGGCGCTGGTAAAGCTACAGCATGAAGCGGGTTATCGATTAATTGGGAGAGAGTTGCTTGCCGAAAAGTTCACTTTATTACAACTGCGCAAGTTATATGAAGCGATTTTTATGCGCGAGTTTGATCCGGGCAATTTCAGGAAAAAAATATTATCACTGAACGTTTTGGAAAGATTAGATGAAAAAGACTCTTCAGAGTCGAAAAAAGGAGCTTTTTATTATACCTGTAAAAATAAGAATGAAGAACGAGGATTGGATCGTATTGTGAAGATCTGATTTTTTCCAAAATTAATAAGAGTTGTAAATACATTTAAAGCAATAAAATATGAGCACCGATTTAAAACAAATGGAAGTATGGTTCGTAACAGGGAGTCAACATCTGTACGGACCTGAGACACTAAAACAGGTTGATATCGATTCGGAAAATATCGTACAAGGGTTGAACGGTTCAGGAAAAATGCCCGTTGAAATTGTTTTTAAACCTGTGGTGAAAACTCCCGACGAGATTTTGGATATTTGCGTTGAGGCAAGTGCAAATAAAAACTGTATTGGAATAATTACCTGGATGCATACTTTTTCGCCGGCAAAAATGTGGATTGCCGGATTAAAAGTCTTAACAAAGCCTTATATGCATTTGCATACTCAATACAATCGGGATTTACCCTGGAGCGAAATAGACATGGACTACATGAATCTACACCAGAGTGCGCATGGTGGGCGTGAGTATGGATTCATAAATGCGCGCATGCGAAAAAACCGGAAAGTTGTTGTTGGACACTGGCAAAACGATGAGGTACAGAACGACGTGGCAAAATGGTGCAGGACTGCAATTGGCTGGGCCGATTCGCAAGGATTAAAAGTGGCACGTTTTGGTGATAATATGCGTGAAGTTGCTGTAACTGAAGGCGATAAAGTAGAAGCCCAAATTAAATTCGGATGGCAAATTGCAGCCTACGGTGTCGGCGATTTGGTTGAATATGTTGAAAGGATTACCGAAACCGAAGTGGATGCATTGTACGAAGAGTATGAAAGCGAGTACGATGTGGCAGATAATTGTAGACCTGGGGCTGAATTTCATGAAAATGTCCGTGTTCAGGCTCGCTACGAAATTGCCATGAAACGTTTTATGGAAGATGGTAATTTTAAAGCTTTCACGACAAATTTCGAGAATCTGACCGGATTAGCACAACTTCCCGGATTGGCATCACAACGATTAATGGCAGCCGGTTATGGTTTTGGTGCAGAAGGTGATTGGAAGCAAGCCGCATTACTTCGGATTTTAAAAACCATGTCGACCGGGATGGAAGGTGGAAGTTCATTTATGGAAGACTACACCTATCACCTGGAGCCGGGAAATGAAGCTGTTCTGGGCGCACACATGTTGGAAATTTGTCCGTCAATTGCAGCAAAAAAGCCACGCCTGGAAGTACAGCCACTGGGTATCGGAGGTAAAGATGCTCCGGCTCGCTTAATTTTCGATAGCGCAACCGGCGATGCCATGAATGTTACTTTAATAGATATGGGAAGCCGTTTCAGGATTATTGTAAACACACTCGATGTTATTGATCCTCTTGCAGCCATGCCAAAATTACCCGTTGCTTCAGCTTACTGGAAAACACATCCAAACCTCGCTGATGGTGCAGCTGCGTGGATTTATGCAGGTGGAACACACCACTCGGCATTTACACTGGCTTTAACGCCCGATTTTATTGAAACTTTTGCCGAATTTGCAGATGTGGAATATGTCGTCATTGATAAAGACACAAAAGTTCCTGAGTTCAAAAAAGAATTACGATGGAACGATATGTATTACATGCTGTCAAACGGTTTAAAATAATTATTTCAAGCTAAAACTTACACAATATGGTATTATTAGATTGGATTGTAATCGGATTGTTTTTTGTAATATTGATTGGTATCATTGTTTGGGTAATCAGTCAAAAAAACAAAAATTCGGAAGATTATTTCCTGGGTGGTCGTGATGCTTCGTGGATTGCTATCGGGGCCTCCATTTTTGCGTCTAATATTGGTTCGGAACACTTAATTGGACTTGCCGGTGCCGGTGCATCCAGTGGTATGGCCATGGCACATTGGGAAATACAGGGCTGGATGATTCTGATTCTGGGATGGGTATTTGTGCCATTCTATTCCCGAAGTATGGTATTAACTATGCCGGAGTTTTTAGAACGACGGTATAATAAAGAGTCAAGAACGGTTTTATCGCTGATCTCATTGGTTAGCTATGTATTAACAAAGGTAGCAGTTACGGTTTATGCCGGTGGATTGGTATTTCAGCAGGTGTTTGGCATTGAGACCATGTGGGGAATCGATTTCTTTTGGATTTCTGCAATAGGACTGGTAGTGCTTACTGCATTATATACCATTTTTGGAGGTATGAAATCTGTGCTTTACACCTCGGTACTTCAAACTCCAATATTATTAGGTGGATCCTTAATTATTCTGGTACTTGGTTTAAAGGCTGTTGGAGGCTGGGACCAGGTTCTTGAAATTGCAGGAGCAACAAAAGTGAACGAATATGGCGACAGTATGGTAAACCTGATTCGAAGCAACAACGATCCGGATTTTCCGTGGCTGGGAGCATTGCTTGGTTCTGCAATTATTGGTTTCTGGTACTGGTGTACCGACCAGTTTATTGTACAAAGGGTGTTATCGGGTAAAAACGAAACGCAGGCTCGAAGGGGTACAATTTTTGGTGCATACCTTAAATTATTACCGGTATTTCTTTTCCTGATTCCAGGCATGATCGCCTACACCATGAGTGCCAAAGGAAACGTGATGCTAAACGGAGAATTGTATGTTCTTCCAAGTGCCGATGCGGCCTTCCCGTCGTTGGTAGCTCAGTTACTGCCGGCAGGTGTGAAAGGCCTGGTAGTTTGCGGGATCCTGGCTGCATTAATGAGTTCTTTGGCTTCGCTGTTTAACTCTTCGGCAATGTTGTTTACCATCGACTTCTACAAACGATTTAAACCCGAAGCCCCGGAAAGAAAATTGGTAAAAATTGGACAGATTGCAACGGTGGTGATTGTTACACTGGGTATTTTATGGATTCCTATTATGCGGAGTATTGGCAATGTACTTTATGAATATCTGCAAGATGTTCAGTCGGTGCTGGCGCCTGGAATTGCAGCTGCATTCTTAATGGGTATTACCTGGAAACGCGCATCAGCAAAAGGGGGCTACTGGGGGCTAATGTCTGGTTTTATTATTGGTATTACCCGACTGGCATCGAAAGTGTATTACAATTCAGTGGAAAATCCAGCAGATACGCTTTTTAAGGCCGTGTTTTTCGATACAAACTGGTTGTTTTTCTGTGGATGGATGTTACTTACCTGCATCGTAATACTTGTGGTAGTAAGTTTGTTGACCAAGGCTCCGAGTGCAGAAAAAATACAAGGTTTGGTTTTTGGCACTTCAACACCGGAACAAAAAGCAGCAACGCGTGCCAGTTGGAATGGCTGGGATATTTTCCATACGGCAGTGATTCTTAGTTTAACGGTTGCATTTTATATCTATTTCTGGTAGGATAGGCTTGGAGTTTAAGTTTAAAGTTCAAAGTTCAGGATTTAAAGTGGTTGTGTTTGGATGATTTGTACGAACTGCTTTGCACGCTGTACAAAAAACTAAAAGTTATGTTAGAAGCATTAAAGGAAAAGGTATTTAAAGCCAATCTCGATCTGGTTAAACTGGATTTGGTGGTTTTCACCTGGGGAAATGTAAGTGCCATCGACCGGGAAAAAGGTCTGGTGGTCATTAAGCCGAGCGGAGTTTCGTACGATGATATGAAAGCCGATGACATGGTAGTCGTTGATTTAAATGGAAATGTGATTGAAGGCAACCTGAAACCATCGAGCGATACGCCAACGCATTTGGTTTTGTACAAAGCTTTCGGAAATATTGGGGGAGTGGTGCATACGCACTCTTCCTGGGCAACAAGCTGGGCACAAGCCGGAAAATCGATTCCGGCCCTTGGAACCACACACGCCGATTATTTTTACGGATCAATTCCTTGTACCCGGAAATTGACCGCCGAAGAAGTGGAAACTGCATACGAGGTTGAAACCGGAAATGTAATCGTGGAAACTTTTGCTGAGTTGGATGCCGAAGCAATTCCAGGGGTAATTATTAATAACCATGGTCCGTTCGCATGGGGAGCCGATGCCAACAACGCGGTACACAATGCAAAAGTATTGGAAGAAGTGGCAAAAATGGCTTTCGCTTCTTTACAGCTTAATCCCGATGCGGAAATCGACCAGTATTTATTAGATAAACATTATAATCGTAAGCATGGTAAAGATGCTTATTACGGGCAAAAATAGTTTAAGCTTAGGTCATGTTGAATGGGTTCCAACATCTTAGCAGTTATTAAAAATTTAAGGAAGCGTCAGTGGTGGCGAATACCTCGGTTTCACTCTCCTGTCTTCCGTCTTAAATCAATAAAAATGTCAAAATATACCATAGGATTAGATTACGGTTCGGACTCGGTACGTTCGTTAATCGTAAACACCGAAAACGGTGAAGAGGTTGCCAGCGTGGTTTTCGAATATCCACGTTGGAAAGAAGGAAAATATTGTGATGCACCAAACAATCAGTTCCGACAGCATCCGAAAGATTATCTGGAGGGATTGGAATACACAATTATTGAAGCACTAAAACAGGCTCCGGAAGGAGTTGCCGAAAATGTGGTTGGCATTTCGGTTGATACTACCGGATCAACTCCGGTTGCTGTTGACGAAAAGGGTACTCCGTTGGCATTAACGCCTGGTTTCGAGGAAAATCCAAATGCAATGTTTGTGTTGTGGAAAGACCACACGGCGGTAAAAGAAGCCAATGAAATTAATGATCTTTCGAAAAAGTGGGCCATAGATTTTACAAAATACGAAGGAGGAATCTATTCTTCGGAATGGTTTTGGGCCAAACTGCTCCACGTAATTCGGGAAGATGCCGGTGTTTTTCGCGCTGCTTATTCCTGGGTGGAACATTGCGATTGGATTCCGGCAATATTAACTGGTAATACCAATCCAAAAACCTTAAAGCGAAGCCGCTGTGCAGCAGGTCACAAAGCCATGTGGCACGAAGCCTTTAACGGACTTCCGTCGGAAGCGTTTTTAACCGGGTTGGATCCAATGCTTGCCGGTTTAAAGGAGCGTTTGTTTAAAGAAACTTATACCTGTGATGTTGCAGCCGGGAAACTGACTCCTGAATGGGCCGAAAAATTAGGGCTTTCTACTGATGTGGTTATTGGGGTTGGTGCATTTGATGCCCACCTGGGTGCGGTTGGTGCTCAAATTGAACCCTATTATGTTTCCAAGGTAATGGGAACTTCAACCTGCGATATGCTCATTGCTCCCATGGAAGAGGTAGGGGATAAACTGGTAAGTGGTATTTGCGGGCAGGTTGATGGCTCTATAGTTCCCGGGATGATGGGACTGGAGGCCGGACAATCAGCTTTTGGCGATATTTATGCCTGGTTTCGCCGAGTATTGGAATGGCCATTGAAAAATATTCTGGCCGAATCTGAATTAATTGACGAGGCGACAAAACAAAAACTTTTGGCCGAAACTTCAGGGAAGATCATAGCCAAACTTAGCGAAGAAGCGGCTAAAATTCCAATCGCGGAAAGTGGTATCGTGGCTTTGGATTGGATGAACGGACGTCGTACACCAGATGCCAACCAGGCCTTAAAAGGTGCAATTATGGGATTGAACCTGGGATCGGATGCTCCGCGTATTTTCCGTGCCTTGGTTGAAGCCACAGCTTTTGGATCGAAAGCCATTAACGATCGTTTTATTTCAGAAGGCGTTCGTATCGACGGAGTAATTGCATTGGGTGGTGTGGCCAAAAAATCGCCGATGGTGATGCAGATTGTTGCCGATGTATTGGATATGCCCATTAAAGTCGCTAAATCAGAACAAGCCTGTGCCCTGGGTACAGCTATGGCTGCATCGGTGGCTGCCGGTATTTATGACGACCTTGGACAGGCACAGGACAAAATGGGAGGTGGATTTGAAATGGAATATCATCCAATTCCTGAGAATGTGGAGAAATACAAAGACTTATACGAGAAATATACAAAGTTTGGTGCTTTTGTAGAAGGCTGTGAGGCCTGATTTTGTGAGTTTTTAATGATTTTGAAATCCTGGCATGTTTTGTCAGGTTTTTTTTTATCTGGTTTTTGGTTTAAAACCCTGCAATTTATTGCATAGAACAAAGAGCAAAGACACTAAGAATTTTTACCGCAGAGGCGCAAAGACGCAAAGTTTAATTCTCTCTTCTTCGGTCTTCGTTCTTCCTTTGAGCTTCGA
>JBFEWU010000436.1:0-3689 GCA_041546215.1 Draconibacterium sp.
CCTGCATATTTTAGAATGGCCTCATCACAAACAATCAGCCAATCCTCTTTCGGCGCACAAAGCGCCACCATTTCAAACCACCAAGCGCTTGCGCCGATTGCATAGCAAAATGATAACATAGGTTTTTAAGAGGCATTGACGCCAGCGGCGTCACATGTTTATAGAAAAAAAGTGTTTGCACATCCATTCGACTCCAGCGGAGTCGCACTAATCTGAATACATCTGGATATCCAGCAATCCAGCAATCCTGACAAAATTGTCAAAATCCGGTAATACGTGCCTAAGAACCAACCTTTCAATTGTTTGCCCCTATGTGCTGCTTTGGAAATGATTTCTTCCAATTTGTCAAGTCTGTAAAAAAAGATAAATTAGCAGCTCTTTACAAAAATCTGAAAAAAGCAGTTCATGAAAGTCCAAAAAATTCCACTTTATCTTCAAATTATTATCGCTCTCTTTTTGGGTATTATATGGGCTTTGCTATCCAGTCATCTCGGTTGGAGTAAGTTCACCAAAGACTGGATTTCACCATTCGGCGATATTTTTATTGCCCTGCTAAAACTCATTGCCATACCTCTTATCCTGTTTTCGATTATAGGTGGAATTGTCGGACTGGGCAATCCGAAAGATCTGGGTAAAATGGGCTTAAAAACACTGGCTTTTTATATCGGCACCACTTTCCTGGCAGTTACTGTGGGCCTGTTGCTGGTCAATATAGTCTCTCCAGGTAAAAAATTATCCGATGAGGTGCGTGTTGAAAGCAGAGTCGCCTATGAAATATGGGCCGAAGATAATAACATCGCAAGCATTGATAATCCGCGTTTGAATAACAACAAACTCTACGAGGAAGCTTTAAAGAACAAGGAAAAAATAGCAGGTAGCCAGGAAACACTTCCTGAAAATATCCCCCAGACTCCGAAAATCAAAGAGGGTCCGCTCCAGGCTTTGGTGGATTTAATTCCTGAAAATATATTCAATTCCTTATCGGGCAATGGCTCCATGCTGCAAATTATATTTTTTGCTATTTTATTTGGCATGGCATTGTTATACATCAGCCCCGAAAAAGCAGATCCTGTCATTAGACTGGTAAATGGGATGTCTGATGCTTTTATCAAAATGATAGATATGGTAATGAAGTCTTCACCGTTTTTTGTTTTCGCTTTAATGGCGGGAGTAGTAAACGATATTGCCGGCGACGATTTGGGGAAAGTGGTGGAACTTTTTATGGGATTAACCTGGTATTCGGTTGTCGTTTTTGGAGGATTGCTCTTCATGGCATTTGTTATGTACCCCCTGGTGTTAAAAGTTTTTGGTGCAAACATCACCTACCGTGAATTTTTTCAGGGAATTAGCCCTGCCCAGGCATTGGCGTTTTCGACCAGTTCGAGTGCAGCGACTCTGCCCGTAACCATGGAATGTATGGAAGAAAACTTAAAGATTGATGAAAAAACGGTGAGTTTTGTGCTACCCATTGGCGCCACCATAAACATGGACGGAACCAGCCTGTACCAGGCGGTGGCTGTTATATTCCTGGCACAAATGCATATGATCGATTTAAGCCTGGGGCAACAGCTAACGGTGGTACTTACGGCAACCTTGGCAAGTATAGGTTCAGCAGCCATTCCCAGTGCCGGACTGGTTATGCTTATGGTTGTTTTGCAGTCGGTAGGATTAAATCCGGCCTGGATTGCCATTATTTTACCCGTTGACAGAATTTTAGACATGATGCGCACTGTGGTGAATATAACCGGCGACGCAACAGTGTGCACCCTGGTTGACAAAAAGTAACCAAGAATTGGAAGATTAGAAGACTGGAATGTGGAAATTTGGGAGTGGTATTACTGCGAACTAAGGATTTGAATCTGCAAAATGCATCCATTTATCTGCAAACGCCTTTATTCAACCTGCAAATAAACAGTGGCCGAATTAATGTGCTTATTGGCAGATAATCAATGGTTTATTCAATTAAAACGCGTACAATTGTATGGAAAAAGCATTGAACAAAATATGAAACGAGCATGGTAAAATTTAGCACAACACTTATGATTACCCTGCTGGTTACCTCCGACAAGCTGGCGGACCATTAAAATAAGCAATTATAGCCAAATGAAACGAGCATGGTCCGCCAACCGGCGGACATAAGCAGACCATGTAATTAATTTCATGCAAGTTACATCAGCCATGAAAGACTAATTTGAAATTTTAAGATATATAATACTGTAAAACAAAATATTAAATTAATTAACAAGGAATGAAATGAGCATGAGAATCCGCCAGCTGACGGATTACCATAAAAAATAAGCAATTATAAACAGATGAAATTATTTAAGTACCGGATTATTAACCACATTCTATTCTGGTTATTTATATTCACTTTCTATACATTTCCGTATTTATTATCCTACGGCTTTGTATTCGAGTCGTTCATAAACCTGATCTACATCCCTATCGATATCATTGGTGTGTATATGGTTATCGAGTTTCTTATTCCCCGTTATGTACTGAAAAGGCGAAAATTTTTGATTTTCCTGGCTGGGGTTGCAAGCATTATTGCCTTAAACATCCTTATATCGCAATACATTAAATACAATATCCAACCAGCCCTTGGGTTTTGGGTGGCCCGCAAGCATTTCTATACCGAAATGTTCTATTCCCTGCTCAATAACTTCATGATCATTGGCACCGCAAGTGCATTGAAACTATTCAGTTACTCCTATAACTTCCAATTGAATAAATCGGAGCTGGAGCGTAAAACAGTACAGTCGGAACTGGGTATCTTGCGTTCGCAGGTTAATCCACATTTCCTTTTCAATGTTTTGAATAATATCGATGCGCTTATCTTTGAAGACAAGGAAAAAGCTTCCAATGCCATTTTCCTGCTTTCGAAAATTATGCGCTACATGTTGCATGAATCGACCCATGAACAGGTTGAGCTCAACAAAGAAATTGAATATGTAAAGGACTACCTGGAACTGGCAAAACTTAGTTTTAGCGATCCCGAATTTGTGGTATTTAAACTGCAGGGATCCGCAGACAACAGAAAGATACCTCCCCTGCTTTTTATTCCGGTGATCGAAAATGCGGTAAAACACTGCAACAAACAATCGACAGCCCCGGGAATTGAGATTTCTTTTAAAATAGAAAATGATTTTATGGAATTACATACGACAAATTTTGTAAAACCAAACAATTTTAAACTTCCCGACAGCGGCTCAGGTACCGGGCTGAAAAATGTAGAAAAACGATTAAAACTGTTGCACGGCGATAACTATACTTTTGATATCAGCCGAAATCTGGATAAATTTGATGTATTCATAAAAGTTCCATTTTAATAAAACATTATGCATTGGAAATACATAGGTTTAAGAATGGAATTGATTAATCAGGATATTCAGATTTTCGGATATTCAGACAACAATGACAAAAGAAAAGACCGAAGTCGGAAGACCGAAGACCGAAGAAGCTCAAAGCTGAAAGCTCGAAGCTCAAAGGAAGAACGAAAACCGGAGACAAAAGAAATTGATTATTGATTATTGGCTATTGATTAATGGCTTGGTCAATAAATTCTCATATTTGGATACTCAATATGCGACAACGATGACAACAATGACAACGGAAAAGACCGAAGACCGAAGTCGGAAGACCGAAGAAGCTCAAAGCTGAAAGCTCGAAGCTCAAAGGAAGAACGAAAA
>JBFEWU010000582.1:0-1291 GCA_041546215.1 Draconibacterium sp.
TATTAAAGTTGTTTATTATTAAAGGCTTATGCTGGAACTCATCCCGACATTATTCGAGACTCGTTTCATTTAATAAAGTTTAATTTGTTATTCAGATTAGTTCAACTTATTCTTCGGCACGCAACAACCTGACTACATACACAGCTCCGGCCGTATTCCCCGGAAGCGCTTCAAACTTAATTCGTACATTGCTTTTCCCTTCTACCATCGAATTGGGAACTGTGTACACGATGTCTTGAAACGCCGACAGGTTCCAACGCCCGGTATTGTCTTCGCTTACCAGTATTTCATCGTCGATATAAATATTGAATTTGCGGCGTCCCCACTCTGCTCCCCAGTAACGCACAAGCAAACTCAGGTTTGTTTCGGAGTTGGTAGCAAAATCGTAACTGAAATAACCTCCGCCAAAAGCCTCGCGGTAAAACTCATTCTGATTGTTTCCCGACCTTGATTTTTCCTGTTGCATGGCATGGTCGGTTTCAGGCTGTTGTTCGCCCGTAGCCACATAGTCAACGGTTCTTTTTTCGATGGCCAGCTTTGCCTGTTCGTTGGCTGCAAGCGAGTCCACATAAGCCTGATAACCATCGTTGGTTAAAGCCAGCCAATACATCATGTACCTCGAATCGTGAATCTGGCTGAACGGTTCAAGGATCAAATCCATCGGATTCACCATCTTCACATTCAGCTTAAAATGAAGCGGATTCCCCTCAATAGGCTCCAGTTTATCGCCCAGGTTCTCCATATCGTCTTCCACCAGGATAGGTGCCTTATCAACCGGTAAATATTCACCACCTGAATATTGTCCCCAGCGACCATCATCAGCAATCAATCCTCTTAAATCTTCGGTTCCGGTTTTTGCTCCCAGTAAAATTGGTCCGTGCATAAAAGCCACGTATTCAGGCACATTTGGTAAATGCCATATGGTATTTTGCATGGGCAATTCAATCACCACCTCATCCCCTTTTTTCCATGCTCGTTCGATATCAATGTATGACGAAGGATGAGCAGTATATTTAACCGTTTCACCATTTACTTTAATTTTCAGTGCTCCTTCTTTTACCCAAGCCGGGTACCTTACTTTTAAATTGAAGGCTGAAGTACCCTTTGTAATGCTAAGTTTTGTGTGCTCTGCGAACGGAAATGTTGTTTCCTGTTTTAGCTGAATGCCTTTTTCTTTCCAGTTAAGCTCCGATGCCACAAACAAATTCAGGTACAAATCATCGTTCGAATGCGTAAATATAAAACGGTTATACTGCCCGTGGTTTTCCATTCCGGTTCCAACACAGCACCA
>JBFEWU010000185.1:0-9224 GCA_041546215.1 Draconibacterium sp.
GAAACAGTAATCTTTTTCTTCATAACCTGTTTATTTTAGTTTAATATTAGAATGTCAGAGTCTTTGAATATCAGAATATTAGAATGTCAGAATTTATTGACGGAGCCATTAATCAATTCCGTTGTCGTTGTTGTCATTGTTGTCATTGTTGTCATTGTTGTCGTTGTTGTCGATTCTTATTTCAAAGATAACTTGACAACCTGACAACGCGAACGCAGTGAGCGGACAACGTCTTCTACGCTTTGAGCTTCTTCGGTCTTCGGTCTCCGGACTTCCGTCTTTCTTCCGATGTATTTCCAGTACAAAGTGTTTTCTTTATAGTAACATAAAAATTATCATTTTGTTGAAAATTTAAATCTTTCAGGTTGGCCAATAAAATTTATGTAATTTACAACCGTTTTATAAAAATACCCTACGAAAGCTGGATAAAATGCGTTACAGTCTGATTATAATTTTTAGTTTGCTGCTTATTTCTGAATGCTCGATGGGGCAACTTTCATCGGGAGGTTTCCCCCTGCAAGTGAATGCCTTAAAGAGTTCCGGGAAAGCGAGAGTGATAATGCCTGTACTAAAACAAAGTGTTATTGATGCGGCACTTGAGCGGAATTCGTCGCCTGAAAATTTATTAAAACCCTATACCTTCGCCCATACCTTTGAGGTGGGTTTTAACGCTTCCAATTCGGGTCAATGGTATTCTACCCATGCAAAATATCACGTTTGGAAACTGACCATTGAATCGCAGAATGCAAAATCGCTTAACCTGATATTCAATGATTTTCACCTGCCAGGGGGTGCCCGCCTGTACTTGTATAACGAAGAAACAAATCATTACCTGGGTGCTTTTACTTCAGATAACAATAAAATTTCAGGGAAATTTGCGGTAGCCCCGGTTGCCGGTGATCAGATTACCATTCAGTACGAAGTGCCTGAGGCAATGGGAACACCTGTTGACTTTGAGATTGCCCGTGTAAATCATGATTTTATCGGAATTCTGAAGTTTGACAGAAGACCACTGAACGGGCGTATGGCCGGCGATTGCAATGTGGATGTAAATTGTGAATCGGGTGACAAATGGAGCCGGGTGAAGAATTCGGTTTGCCGTTTGATTGTGGATGGAAACGAAATATGCAGTGGTACCCTGATAAATAATACCGCAGAAAATCAAAAACCTTATGTGCTTTCGGCATCACATTGCTACGACGAGTGGGATATGGCTGAAACCACCGTGTTTACCTTTAATTACGAAAGTCCTTATTGTGCGCCTCTGGACGGAGATCCTGTGCATTCGCTTTCAGGAGCGATAATGAAGGCACATTATGATAGCCTGGATTTTGCTTTGGTGGTATTGGATGAACTTCCTCCCCCGGATTTCAGGCCTTTTTATGCCGGGTGGAATCGACTGAGTTCCCTGCCTGATTCTACCGTAAGTATACATCATCCCGTTGGAGACATAAAAAAGATAGCTTTTGATAACGACAAACCTGAATATGCCACGTTTAAATCAAGTTCAATAAAAAATCCGGTAAATGGATCGCTTAAAGTCCTGAGATGGGACGATGGCGTAACTGAAATTGGCTCATCGGGGGGCGCACTTTTCGACAACCACAAGAAGGTGATCGGGACTTTATCGGGTGGTGCAGCGGTCTGCGGGAATCCGGTGAATGATTATTTTGCCCGCTTTGCCATGCAATGGGATTATCATTCCGATTCCACAAAACAATTGAAGTACTGGCTCGATCCCCTGGATTCGGGTGATGAAGTGCTTGAGGGAAAACAATTTTATGCTGACGAAAATTCCTGCGACGCCTTCACCAATCTTTCTGATGCCGATGAGCATGCCAATGTTGTATTAACCGTTTCGGGTAATCCGGAAGGATATTGGGGTGGATCGAATAATGTTGGCATTACCGAGATTGTTGAAGCGTTTGATATTCCTGGAAATGAAATACTGGATGGCGTTTCGTTTGGTGTTGGAAAATTGGTTAAGGGAAGCGGAGGTACGGGAAGCCAGGTCACCGTTAAGGTTTATGAAGGAAACGCTTTGCCCGAAAATCTGATTTACAGTAAGGCAGTTGCGATAAATGCCTTTGTGGAAGATGCCATGAATTATATCCAGTTTGATGAAATGGTTGAACCCAACGGAAACTTTTTTATCGGATTTGATCTTAGTACGGTCAGTGCGCAGGATACTTTTGTGATCTACCAGTCGCTGCGGACGGGAAACGGAACAAGCAACCAATTCTACTATCTGCAGAACAATCAGTGGTACAATTTTAAAGAGACAAACCAGCAATCCAGCTCCATGGCTTGCGTTATGGAAGTAGTGGCTTGCAATGTGGGAAATATAATCGATTCTATAATTCCCAAGGATCCGCCGGAGACTGTTTTTATTTATCCCAATCCGGCATATGGCGAATTAATGTTGGAATCGGATATTGAAATTGACGTGACGGGTGTTTCTGTTTATAATATGCTGGGGCAGGAAATTCAAGTATATATTGAAAGCATTGATGCATACAGGGTGCAGCTAAATCTGACAGGGAATTCACCCGGAGTTTATTTTGTACGCCTGGCCTACGAAAACTCCTTTGTAACGCGTAAGTTTTCTTTCATTACTCAATAAAATCCTTTTATAAGCTTATACGGGCTGATAGGGCATGGAGGAATGGTGTAAATTCATTTTTAAATGACCACTTTTTGTTCTGAACACCCCCATGGTGTATTCCACCTTACTTTCCTGGCCTTGAGTATTGGTAAAGAAATAATTTCCCATTGCAACTGCGTGATTTTCATCGATAATAATTCCGCTGTTTTCAAAACGCACTTTAGTCCAGGGTTGTAAAGCAAAACCTGTGTCTTCGCCATAATCGCTGTCGCCGCCAATGAAATAAGAAAGTGCCCCCCGGGTGTTTAAACGAAATTGTTGCTGCTGAGCACGAGTGGGTTTGAACAAAACCGTACCTTCATTATACCCGTAAAACTTATGGACCAGTTCTATGGCTGCCTGTTTGTAGTCTTCTTTGTTGGTGTAAAGTTTTCCAAGTTCCACAATGGCAGCGCCCCATTCGTTCTGAAAACGTATAAATTCGCTCTGTTTTATTTCTTTTACCATGTTGTTTTGTATTTCGTTTTAAAAGTAAGTAAAATAGAATTTTTTTTTACATGTTTTTGGAAATAACAGTGGTATGCGGACTTAGTTCAGTTGCCCGGCAATAAATAATTTAAGTCCTTCAATATCCATTTTTTTTGCGATAATTTTTTTCCCGGCATCAAGAACATAGACTCCCGGAGTTTGACGGGCATCGTATGAAATTTTGAATCGTGAACTATGGTCCTTGTCCCAGACATTGAGCCAGTCAAACATGTTATGCTTGCTTAAAAATGTTGTCCACTCTTCCTTGTCGTCCATGGAATAAATGGCAAATACTTCCAGCCCTTTGTCTTTGTTGGGCAAAAACACCTCCTTATAGAACTCCGGAACAAAAACTTTACAATGCGAACAGTTGGGTTCATAAATAAGAACTATTGTAAGTTTCGATTCTATCTGGTGGAGGTTAATAAATTCACCATCGAAGCTTTCAAGCGTTAAATCCGGTGCTGTTTTCCCCAGGAGATTGTCTTTCATGAAAAGCACATTTTCCTTTATCTTTTCCAGGGATTTGTCACTTGCCCAAAATGCTTCGCCACTCAGGTAAAAATCATTGGCCAGGTCGACAAAAAGCGCATCCATTCCCATGAGTTTGCTGTTTATGCTTTCGTTTAGCAGGAAAGATGTCGCAAACTGAAAGATTCTTTTGTTGGGTTTTACCTCATCCAGGAATTCGTATACATAGGGCTTTACTGAATCGTAGGCAGGATACAATACCTTATTGAACCAGGTTTTGAGCTTGGGTTTGTAAAACGGGGTATACAATAAGCGTTCGTCGGTGTAATCAAAATTATCCCAGTAATGTTCCAGCTGGTACCTGAATCGGGCCAGTAAAAGCAGAGAATCATTGTTTTGTACTTCAGGTGGCAAAGTACTTATGTCGAGCGTGGGAACATGGTTGGCAATCAGGAATTTATGGAGAAATGAGCCGGGCAGTTTCTCACCCACACCTTCCCAGTAGTTATGCATTTCGGTGTTTAGTTTCAGTTTTTCTTTGTTTATTTCGTCTTTTGCACTTTGTGTGGTGGCTGCCTTTAATTTTTCATTTAAGTCGTTGCCCCGTTTTCTCAATCCTTCAATAAAAACGAGGTATTCGGCAAATGTTTCTGTTTCCGGTGCATCTTCGATCTTCATCCGGCTCGCCTTGAACGAATTATTTGAAAGGCTGAATTGCTGATCGGCTCCCAAAATAAAATCGAAATGGCTGTCGTTATCAATAAAAACTTTGTATAAACCCTGGGGAAGAAGCGAATCTCCCTGCCAAATGCCACGTCCGTCGGCATCAAGCTGGCAGGTGTCGCTGGCATAGATATTATCGAGGTAGTGGTAGGCCAGTTTTGCTTTTTTGTTGGCGGCCATTGGCAAATGCAATTCAATTTTATAGGATTGTCCAACTACCTGTGCCGAACTAAGAATCAGAAAAAAAAGTACTACTCTTGTCATATTGTTTGAAATACGGAACTAAAATATAATATTTCGGCTAAACTGAAGTTTTTAGATAGAATTGTTCCTATTCTTTTTTATTTTCATGCATCAATTAACAACATTTTATGCTGTCGGTAAATATTCCTGTTTATAATATTGAAGTAGTAAAGCTTGTGAAGCAATTGTGTTTGCAGGCAAATCGCCTACAAATTAACTACGAAGTCAGGGTCTACGACGACGGTTCGGATGAAATTATTAAATCGCTTAATCGCAGCATTGCAGCAATACCCCATGTGGTTTATGTGGAGCTGGAAGAGAACCTGGGACGAGCAGCAATTCGCAATAAAATGGGATTCGAGTCGGCATACGGGTATTTGTTGTTCATCGATGCTGATTCGCTTCTGGTTAGCGAATACTACCTGGAAAACTATCTTGAACAATTGGACCCCAAACGTATATTGTGCGGAGGAACTGCTTATTCATCGGAAAAACCCGGGGATATTTCGAAAGTTTTACGCTGGCATTACGGGCAAAAGAGGGAGGCGGTAACAGCAGAACAACGAAATAGAAACAAAGGATTCATAATTACCTCAAATAATTTTCTGATGGGGAAAGAGGTATTTGAAAACGTTCATTTCAGGGAGAATTTAAAGGATTACGGGCATGAAGATACTTTGCTGGGCTACGATTTGTTTCAGGCTGATTTTGAAATTTTTCACATTGAAAATCCGGTAGAGCATACGGGATTGGAGAGTTCCCACTTGTTTTTGCAGAAAACAAAGGCGGCGTTGAGAAATCTTCAGCTGGTAACAGAAGATCTGCTGAAGGGAGACAAAAAATTTAAAAAGCAGGTGAATTTTCTAAATAGGTATTCAAAGCTTACAACTTTTATTCCTGCATGGTTCTTTGGTTGGTGCTTCGGAAAATATGGAGATCGAATGGAGAATCACCTGAAGGGTAAGAAACCCAATTTGAGGTGTTTCGATTTTTATAAGATCGCCTACTATTCGACATTAAAAAACCGCTGACAATAGCTGTCAACGGTTTTTTATGGTGCTATACTTCTGATGGCAATTATTTCAATTTGATTTCGCCATAACGACTTCTGACATATACCATTCCGCCGTTACCCGAGCCAATTTTTCCTTTGATGGTACGTGAATTATTTTCCTTTATACGATCGCCTGAGAAATTATCTTCAGGATATGAAATTCCGCAATAGGTGCAGCTGGCATCGATTGTGTATTCCGAATCATCCAGGCCAAGTGAAATCTGGCCGTAGCTGTTGGTGATGTAAACCTCTTCGAAATCATCGGCTATTTCACCAATTTTTATGCTTCCGTAACCTGCTTCAACTTTAAAATACCTGGCCAGTTCATCAATTCTTATGTGTGTATACCTGGTGTCGGCATTAAAGGATTTAATTTCTTCGCAATTGATTTTATCATAGCGCGAAGTGGCATTAACATCGCCTCCTTCTTCAATGGTAATTGTTGAATATTTCGAGTTAATGGTAAGTGTTTTTACCTCTTCGATGCTTATGGGCGAATAGCTAATGTTGGCATTCAGAAATGTTGCAGAGCCAATATTGGCATTTCCATAAGCCAGTTCCAGTTCGAGATCACCACTTTCAGGTGTACTTAGTTCGTAGGCGGTAAAATTTCCATATCGTGTGGTAAAATCTCCATTCCCGGTAAGTTTACTGACAATTGTATTGCCGTAACGGTTGGTGATTTTCAAATTTTTATCGGCCGGAATATTCACCACATAGTCGATACTCAAATTATTTTGACCTTTTAATTTTCCCTCAATTACCGTCTGTGCTTTAACAAGGTCACCGCTTTTTCTGAATTCAATTTCAATCTGATCCAGTAGTTCATTCAATCTTTTTTCGTTTGTGCCTTCCACGGTAATGTCCACATCAATGGTTACACTATCGGCATTGTTGTTTACGCGCACTTCACCAAACCTATTGTCGATTTGGAGGCTTGCAACCTCACTGGCGGGCCACGCCTCGTAAAATTCTTTTTTAAATTCCTCGGCCATTGCCGAAGTTCCGGCTGTTAAAATGCCTGCCACAAAAAGGGCTGCAATAAATTTAAGTGTTTTCATCTGAATATGTTTTATGTAAGTATCTATAAATCTGTTTATTATATATGCTGGTAATATAATCCGGTTAAAATCAGATATCCATCATATCCACTTCAAAATTTGTATCTTTTCGTTGTTGTACTTCTTCCAGTTTATCCACGATAATATTAATAACACTCAGCTTCGCCTGGTAATATTCAATCATGGCGTTAATCACGCGCTCGTCATCAGGATTTGTTTTTAGATCTTCCTGCAGATTTTTGAAAAGTATCTCAAATTCGGCAAGTTCTTCACTCATAAGTGTTTGTTCTTCTTCAGAGATCAGACCTTCAGCATTTAACTTGTTCCACTGGCTCATTCCTGAATTTATGGCACTTGTATAATAGAATTCAACCTCCTCATATTCCGATGAAAGTGATGCCAGGCTTACTCCCTGTGCCGCTTTTTTTGTGGCGAACATTCCCTGGTTATCGGGTGAGAAATAGATAAAGGCCTGGTTGCTTGCCAGAAGAGCAAATACAAGGGCAGCGGCCACTTTCCAAACCACATTAAAAGTAATACGTGCTTTCTTTTTATGCTGTTTATTTAATTTGGTCTCAAATCGTGCAAAATGCCCTTCCATTGGTTCGTTGTTGTTCAACTCCTCAAGGTTTTGCAGAATAAGTTCGTCTATGTTATCTTTTTCTTTCATTTTTGCATTTAATTGTAAGAGAAAATCTCTTTTCCCTTTAATAGTTCTCTTAATTTATTTTTCGCTCTCAGCAACTGGGTTCTCGAAGCCGAGTTTGTAATGCCCAAAATATGGCTGATTTCTTCGTGGTCGTATCCTTCAATCAGGTAAAGGCTCAGAACCACGCGGTATCCGTCGGAAAGATGCTGGATGGCATTTTTCAATACTTTTGCATCTATTTCTTTGGTTTCCATCTGGTAGTCGGCAAGCTGAGTTATTCGCTCGTTTACCTCCACAAACCGGACTTTTCTTTTTTTCAAATAATCCAATGAACGATTTACCACAATTCGCTTTAACCATGCTCCGAAGCTCACTTCACCCTCATACGTATCCATTTTGTTGAAAGCACTTAAGAAGGCTTCCTGCATTACATCTTCGGCTTCCATTTCATCGTTGACTATTCGCAGGCTTACACTGTACATGGCTTTGTAGTACAACTTGTACAGTTGGAACTGTGCCTTCTGGCTACCTTCCCTGCACTGGTCGATAATCTCCTGATGAATATTTTTGTAAAGCGTATTCAAATCTTCAAATTTCTGACTCAATGACGCATGCAATATTTTAATGTTGCATGCGGATTCAATTTTTTTTATTTCCTGGTAATAAAAGTAGTTATTTTACATGCTATAATGTAGCTTTTTGGGGAAAGCTCTTTCGAAGGCATCCTCCACAGGAGTCCCTACGGGGACTTTGGGGGAAGCTCGAAGCTCGAAGCTGAAAGCTGAAAGGAGGAACGGTTCAAGTAGCGCCAGGCACGGACAAGGATTTATCCCGTTCAAGTCAGCTCAACTTTCAAACTACAACCCCATCATTGGAGCGTTCACCTGCTGACTGGAGCTCAGCTGGTGAATAAAAACTTCAAGCATTCACCTTAAGTTAGTAGAGGAGGATTGATTGCAGGGCTTGGGATCGGCGGTTTCCAACCGCCGTTTTCTGCGCCATGCCATCCATTGAGCAGGTGAGCCCATCCGTCAGCTGACGGACGGATGGATCACCGGGTGAATAATATTGATTCAGAGCGAATTGTAGTATTGAACCAGTTTTTGCAGGTCTTCTTCCTTGTTGGCTTTTATCTTATTTTTTTTGACAAAAGTGGCAATTTCCTCCTGGAATTCAGGGAATAAAGCTATCAGTTCTTTTTTGTTCCCAACTCGAACAGCAGCTTCCAATCCTATTCGAATAAAATATGAATCGGGCCTCCGATTAAACCTGGCAGGCTCGGGATCTTTGTAAGCTCCTGCTTTTGTGGGTTCCTGGTAAACTACCTCAGGTTGGGAGTATAAGCATACTTTACCCTCTTCAATAACGTTAAAAAAACTTCTCCTGATTTTTTTTGAGGAAATATAGGGAATATAGGTCATTGTAAATTCTCCGAATATGGCCTTTTCGACCACCTCGGGTGCAGCCATTGCCAATACCTTATTTTCAGGTGTCTGAAATTCAAGGTTATGGTTGTAAATGTTGTAGCGTAAGGGAATATCCTGAAACTGAATCTTCGAAGTGGTATAAATTGTCCCTTTAATGAATTCATCATTCAAATAGGGAGAACCCTGAATATCCGATTCGGTAAGTTCAATGCTCCAATCGCCGGTTTGCATTTTGTACGATTTGAAAAAATCAATGGTTTCGGCAAGCTGGTAACCGGTTTGAGCTGAAGAATAAACAACAGTTAGCAGCATTCCTATTGTTAAAAGCATAAGTTTTTTCATAATCCGTGTATTTATTATCTGGTTTTTGGTTTAAATCTCTGAAATTTATTGAAAAGAGCAAAGAATATAGAGCAAAGAACAAAGAGGATATCTGGATTTTCAGATTCTCAGATTTTCGGAC
>JBFEWU010000389.1:0-4317 GCA_041546215.1 Draconibacterium sp.
GTTCAAGCCCATTTTTTCGATAAAGGGAACAAACAAAGCAGAAGCAAATAAATGATCCACCGGGACATTAAAGAAGCCCAGAATCTGGTCGGCATGCAAATCCAGGGTTATCAACCTGTCTACTCCTGCAGTCGACATAAGATCAGCAACCAATTTTGCGCCAATTGAAACACGTGGTTTATCTTTTCTATCCTGACGCGCATAGCCAAAATAGGGAACCACGGCAATTACTTTATAGGCACTGGCGCGTTTGGCCGCATCAACCATTAACAAAAGCTCCAACAGGTTATCAGCTGTTGGAGGTGTCGACTGCACGATAAACACGTGCGAACCGCGTATGGTTTCTTCGTAACAGGGTTCAAATTCGCCATCAGCAAATACAGGGCACGAAGAAAGTCCCAAATCCACGTCCAAACTATCGCAAATCTTTTCAGTTAAATACCTGGTGTTTCTTCCTGTGAAAATTTTAAGCGGGTGAGTTTTCATCTCTTTCAATTTTTTAGAATAATTATAGGTAGATTATGGAACTCGCCCGGTTGTGCCGTATTAATCTCAAAATCAAGTAAGGCTCGTTTCATCCCCATAGTGGTTATTTTGAATTAAGGAATATGCTGCAAAGTTAAAAACTTTGTGTGTAACTTAAATAATTATTTTAGGAATTGAATTCACATTAAATAAACAGCTTTTAGCCGTTTTGGTTTACTCCTTCTATAAAATTCAGAATCTCATCTTTCCCTGCACCAGTCTCGGCAGAAGAAGCAAAATAACCGGGCATCGTTTCCCAGGTTTCAAACATTTTTTCTTCGTAGGCTTTTAAATTTTTCTCCAGTTCTTCGGGTTTTAATTTATCCGTTTTGGTGAAAATTAAAGAAAAAGGAATACCACTAATTCCCAACCACTCCATAAAATCAAGATCTACTTTTTGGGGTTCATGCCTCGAATCAATCAGCACAAATAAACAGTACAAATTTTCTCGTTTTAAGATGTATCTCTTTAGAAATTTTTCCCATTTCAGCCGTTCAGCTTTTGGAACTTTGGCGTAGCCATATCCTGGCAAGTCCACCAAATACCACTCTTTATTAATCAGGAAATGATTGATTAGCTGAGTCTTACCCGGTCGCCCCGATATTTTTGCCAATGATTTTTTGCCGGTAAGCATGTTTATTAACGACGACTTTCCAACGTTTGAACGTCCAATAAAAGCATATTCAGGCCGATCGGGTGCAGGACATTTGGCCACATCGCTATTACTTACAATAAACCGGGCCTCTTTTATCTCCATAATAGACAGATATTAATTGAATTCTGAAGTTAAGAAATAATCTTTTATTTGATATAAACTTCCAGAATTTTAACGCTCTCCGATTTCGGTTTCAACCGAACCGATTCCAGATCTGCCGGAATAAGAACCGTTTCTCCCATTTCTACCGTTTCTGTTCCCTCTTCCCAGGCGATTTCAAAACTGCCTTCCATGGTCATGTAAATTACAAAGGAGTCAATCTGGTTGTAGTCCTTTTCTGTTTCTTCAGTAAACACCTGGATATTTGTGGTAAAATACGGGCAGCTTACCAATTGCGACACTTTGTTCTGATCGATATCGTACCGGGTTTTATACTCGCTTGAGTAGGAAAAATCGATGGCATCCAGGGCTAGATCGGTATGTAGTTCGCGTTCGTTACCTTTATCATCCTTACGGTTGTAATCGAAAATCCGGTATGTAACATCCGATGTTTGTTGAATTTCGGCCACTAAACATCCTTTACCAATTGCATGAACACGACCCGCAGGGATAAAGAATACATCTCCCACTTCAGCCTTATCATAATGCAACAAATCGCTTAGTTTACCGGCATTAATATATTCGAGGTATTTATTGCGATCAACTTCCTGGTTAAATCCCGAGTTTATTAAAGCACCTTCTTCTGTTCCTGCCACATACCACATTTCAGTTTTACCATAGGCATTATGACGTTTTTTCGACAGTTTATCGTCGGGATGAACCTGTATAGAAAGATCGTCCTGCGCATCGATGAATTTAATGAGTAGCGGGAATTCGTTGCCGAATTGCTCATACACCTTTTCGCCCACAAGATCGCCCATGTATATCTCAATAATTTCGTTTAAGTCGTTCCCGGCAAGAAAACCGTTACTTACCACCGAAATATTCCCTTCAACACCCGACAACTCCCAACTTTCACCACAATTTGGCAGCTTGCCGAAATCTTTATTCAGAATGGTTTTCATTCGGTTGCCACCCCAGATTTTTTCGTGAAAAATAGGTTTAAACTTTATGGGATACAGATCGCTCATGCTAATTGATTATTGATTAATGAATATTGATCGGACAGGATGACATTTTTGGATGCAATTAAAATTGATAATCCACGACGGCACGTGCAACTGTAGTTTGTCCTATTCGTTCTACTACTTTTAAATGTTCAGGATGAGTGCGGTACTTATCCAAATCTTCCAGCGATTCGAAATGTGAAATCAATGCAAGGTCGTAACTGCCGGCTGCCAACTCATAATTTTCACCCACCTCAATGTATTTTACTTCAGCGATTTTTGTTTTAAGTGCTAACAATTTGCTCTTCAATTCGGCGATGACCTCCATTTTTTCTTCTTCAGAAAAATCCCTTAACTTAAAAAGAACCACGTGATTTATCATTGCTTTCTATTTTTTGTATCTTGTACTTTTAGGACTGCGAAATTAGTGTTTTCTTAGTGTTACGATTTATTAATCCTGTTCAAAACAAAAAATATAACAATTAATTAGAAGAAATACTCAGTAATGCTACGCAATGTAAATATTGAAGAAATACTATTCCTCGACATCGAAACCGTTCCATTGGCTCCGGAATACACCGAACTGACGAAAAAATGGCAGAAACTATGGGAGCGCAAAATGCAATTTCAGATCAATAATGGTGAGCCAGCAGAAGATCTTTACGAGCGTGCAGGTATTTATGCCGAGTTCGGAAGAATAGTTTGTATCTCGGTGGGTTATGTCATGCAAAAACAAGGCGAATTCTATTTTCGTGCCAAATCGTTTTACGACGATGATGAGAAGAAACTAATTCAAAACTTCTTTAATGCCCTGGAAGGTTTTGCCCGTTCGGGAAAACGCAGACTGTGTGCACACAACGGTCAGGAATTTGATTTCCCCTATATTGCTCGCAGGGCGCTTGTTAACAATTTAACCTTGCCTAAAATGCTGGATATTGCCGGGGCTAAACCCTGGGAAGTAAAAGATATTTTAATCGACACCCTCCAACTCTGGAAATTCGGAGATTATAAGCACTATACTTCATTGTCGCTGCTTTGCGAACTGTTCAATATTCCCACACCAAAAGACGATATCGATGGAAGCCAGGTTTCGAAAGTATACTGGGAAGAAAACGACATTGACCGCATTGTTCGCTACTGCGAAAAAGACACATTGGCCGTTGCCAATCTTCTGTTGAAATACAAAGGTGATAAAATTATTCCCTTTGAACATCTGGAAGTCGTGTAAGAAAGAGCAATGAGCAATCGTTTCAATGGTAATGCCAGCCAAATATAGTTAGTGTAAGACTACAGCTTGAGAGAATTTTAGAAAAGTTCATTTAATAGCTTGTCATCTACTAAACTGGGTAAGGTTACGCTAAGGTTTGGCGAACGCTTCATCTCCCGTTCAATGGCAAAGCGTGCTTCTTTGTTTCGGGCCCAGCTTCGACGGGCAATGCCGTTATTTACGTCAAAAAAGAGCATGCTTTTTAGTTTGACTTCCGTTTCCTTAGAACCATCCAATACCATTCCAAAGCCACCATTAATTACTTCGCCCCAACCTACTCCACCACCATTGTGTATCGAGACCCAGGTTGCCCCTCTAAAACTGTCGCCAATTACATTTTGAATGGCCATGTCGGCTGTAAAGCTGCTGCCGTCATAGATATTGGAAGTTTCCCGGTAAGGTGAATCGGTGCCACTAACGTCATGATGGTCGCGACCTAATACAACCGGACCAATTTTACCCCGCGCTACTTCATCGTTAAAAGCCTTGGCAATCTTTACCCGGCCTTCAGCATCGGCATATAAAATTCGGGCCTGCGAACCTACTACCATTTTATTTTTCTTTGCATCGCGTATCCAGGTAATATTGTCGTTCATTTGCAACTGAATCTCTTCGGGCGAGTTTTCCATGATTTCCTGAAGCACATTCATGGCAATTTCATCGGTACGATCCAGGTCTTCAGGTTTGCCTGATGCGCAAACCCAGCGAAAAGGACCAAAACCATAGTCGAAACACATTGGTCCAAGAATATCTTGCACGTATGA
>JBFEWU010000401.1:0-4101 GCA_041546215.1 Draconibacterium sp.
GATTTGAATTCAGGCACACCAAAGGAAGCGAACTATACAAAAGCGTGGAGGGTACACCCTGAAAACCGAATATATCCGGTAGCTTATATTGATGATGTTACTGCAGAGCTGATAGATTATTGGAATGGAAACGAATTTTAATTCTTTAACCAGTCAATTGTACTGAAGCGGATTACCTCCTTCACTCCGGATTATATCCCGAATCGTTTAGAATCTTCTGGTAATCGTAATTTGCCATCAATTCGGGCAAAGTAACTTCCGGGTGTTTTTTCATATATAGCCTTACAATTTGCCATCCTAACCAAACTCCTGTTCTGCCCGGCGAGTCCATTGGGAAGCCACTGGTCGATGGAGCATCATTTATGTAACGGATAATGTCCATACGTTTGCTCGAATACAACATCCCTTTTTCAATCAGGAAGGTCCACATTTGTGGTTCGTTCATCTGGCACCATTGCATTTGCTGACTAGTGTATCCAATTTTAAACGAGTCCTGCATGGAAGGAAGCATGGCATCAACCAAATACATCAGCTTGCCTTTTTCCACCATATTTCCCAGCAGGTTGGTAGCTGCATCCTGATTCTCAAATTCCGTAATTCCCCAGGCAAAAGCCACATCCGACAAAATTTTACCGGGGTGCATATTTTGTACTTTGTATTGGGGAGTGGTACTCAGCTGCTGGTAATATTCACAATCGCGACCCAGGTATTTATCCAGGCTAATTCCAATAATATTTTCTGCCGTGACTATGGATTGGTTAAATCCCGAGACATAAGTATAGATGGTGGGTAATTCTTTGTTTGGGAAATGGAAATGGTAATACTTAAATGCCTTTTTAAGTTGTTTTTCCAGTTTTTTGTAATCCTTAAATTTTATGTCGGTTTCTGCTTTAACTTTCTGAATCAGGGTATCGGTAACAAAAGCCTTCATTAAATCGGGGAAGAATTCGTCGTTAATGCCACCAATCTGAATTACCCGGTAGGTGTAGAGATTGAAAAAATCGGGGTGTGCATTACTCAGTTCCACCCAGGTTTGCAGCGTGTCTTTCCCGTTCAGCGAAAAAAGCCCTTCATCGAAACGAACCACTTCAACTTCCTTGTCAATATTCGAGATATCAACTTTCAGCGGATTTCGCTTGCACGAAACAGTGATGGTAACAATAACCAGGATAAAAGCAATACAATTAAAGGATTTCATTTTACAAGATTTTTAAATCAATACGCTTAACGCCAATAAATATTGCAAAACTGAACTAAAAAATGGAGATTTGCAATCATCAATTTTAATTCGGAAGGCTTCAGGCTTCGGTCTTCGGTCTTCGGTCTAATTTTTAAAGTATGAAAGTTGCATTTGCCCAGTTAAACTACACCATTGGCGATTTCGAAGGAAACTCCAGGAAAATTGTCGCGGAAATTAAGAAACAGAAAGCGCAGGGTGCTGACCTGGTTCTTTTTTCAGAGCTTTCGGTTACCGGGTATTACCCGCACGATTTACTGGAGAAAAAGGAGTTTATTAAAAAGGCCGAAGATGCCGTTGCTGAAATTGCCAAAAGTTGTGTGGGAGTTGCAGCGGTAGTTGGGGCTCCACGAATTAATGAGAACGAACGTGGAAAAAAGCTTTTTAATTCGGCTTTCTTTTTAGCCGGGGGAAAAATCCAAGGTGTTTATAACAAAACATTACTGCCCACTTACGATATTTTTGATGAATACCGCCATTTTGAACCCAACCGGGAATTTAGTGTCGTGGAATATATGGGAGAGAAAATTGCCATAACCATTTGTGAAGATCTGTGGGACGAGCAACCCACCGCCAACGAATTTGGGAAAGACAAATTGTACGAAGTCTCGCCCATGGAAGAGCTGGCGAAGTTGAATCCCGATTTTGTACTGAATCTTTCGGCATCGCCATTCTCATACAACCAGGAAGGGTGGCGTAAAGATGTATTGATATCGAAAGCCAAAAACTACGGTGTGCCAATTTTGTACTGCAACCAGGTGGGGGCGCAAACCGAGTTGATATTTGATGGCGGTTCGGTTTTTATCGATAAAAGCGGGGAGATTATTAAAGAGCTTAAATATTTTGAGGAAGACACACTCCTGGTGGATACACAAAATATTGGGGAAAGGCAAGTTCAGCAAAAAACCGGTTACATTGCGAAAATTCACGATGCCCTTGTTTTGGGAATACGTGATTATTTTAAAAAAATGGGTTTTAAACAGGCAACACTTGGACTTTCAGGAGGAATAGATTCAGCCGTAACGGTTGTATTGGCTGTGCGTGCCTTGGGTCCCGAAAATGTTCGGGTACTTTTAATGCCCTCGAAATACTCGAGCGACCACAGCATTGAAGATGCCCGTGTTTTGGCTGAAAATCTTGGTATTCAGTACGATGTTGTAAATATTCAAGCAGTGGTTGATGAATTTGAAAACACACTGGCACCCCTGTTTGAGGGGACCAGTCAGGATGTAACCGAGGAGAATATCCAGGCACGTGCACGTGGGATATATGTGATGGCCATTTCGAATAAATTTGGACACATATTGTTAAATACAACCAATAAAAGTGAGTGTGCTGTGGGTTACGGGACACTTTACGGAGATATGAATGGTGGCATGGCTGTGCTTGGCGATGTGTATAAAATGGATGTTTTCAAACTTTCGCGACATATGAATAAAGACCGCGAGATTATTCCTGAAAACTCGATTGTTAAACCTCCTTCGGCCGAACTGCGTCCCGACCAGAAAGATACCGATTCGTTGCCTGATTATAAGGATCTTGACGAAATGCTTTTCAATTATATCGAATTGAATAAATCGCCAAAAGAAATTGCTGCCTTAGGTTTCGATGAGGAAGTTGTGCGTCGTGTAATTCGAATGGTGAATATGAACGAGTACAAACGATTTCAGGCAGCTCCAATTTTAAGAGTAAGTTCAAAAGCTTTCGGATTTGGCAGGAAGATGCCTTTGGTGGCCCGGTATTAGGTAATTCTTTGCTATTGAATTCCGCACAATTAAATCAATTTATGACTATATTCATAAAGCGGGTAAATTAAGTGTTAAAAGTGGGTCTAATTTCACAATTTTTTTTAGCTTTGATGCTATAAAACATACATGCGTTTATATGTTAAATTCAGAACTGGGAGTACGAGATATTGTTGAGAATCCGAAGTCGATATTCTATCTTTTAGATCAGGAGGAAAAGGACGAACTACAACATCATATTTCGCTGTCGCACTACAAAAAAAACGAGTTTATTTATAAAGAAGGGGATAAGCCAAATGGCTTTTTGCTTTTGGTTGACGGGAAGGTGAAGATTTTTAAAGAAGGTGTTGGCGGACGTGAACAGATTATTCGAATGACCAAGCCACTTGGATTGATTGGTTACCGGGCATTGCTTGGCGAAGAAACACATAATGGTTCGGCAGTAACTTTGGAAGAATCGCTGATTTGTACGGTTAGTCCTGATTTTATTTTTAATTACGCCTTGAAAAACAGCGACTTCTCGCACAAAATAATTCGTAAACTTTGTAAGGAACTGGGCTTCTCAAATGCGAGAACCGTAACATTAACACAAAAACATATTCGAGGACGTTTGGCTGAATCGTTGATTTTGCTGAAAGAGAAATATGGATTTGAGCCCGATGGTACAACCTTGCGTGCCTACCTGTCGCGTGAAGATATTGCCAACCTTTCGAACATGACAACTTCCAATGCAATTCGAACGCTATCCACATTTGCCAGCGAAAAAGTAATTGCCATCGATGGTCGTAAAATCAGAATTCTGGATGGCAACCGACTGGAAAGAATCAGTAAATTGGGCTAAACTATCAATAGCATATCTCAATGCCGTCTTGTTTTTTCAGGGTGGCATTTTTTGTTGATAAATTTATATCCGGGATTGGTACAGTAGTTGCGGATCACATGAAATTTCCGGTGGAGCAAAAAATAAATTAATCTATAAGATTGGATCTTGAGTAAAAAATAAGCGCATAGCAAAATTAATTAGGCTTTTCCCTGCCGGGGGCCATACTCTTTGGCTTGACCCAAAGAGTATGCAGAAAAGTCAAGGCTCCTTTGGCTCTTCACAACTAATCTTCACAA
>JBFEWU010000474.1:0-3257 GCA_041546215.1 Draconibacterium sp.
CTGCAGTGGTAATGGTGCCAGATTTTCGAAGAAGCTGGTTATCTGTTTAATCTTTGTCATTGTCGTATAGTCCGTCTCTGATTTCAATCAGTTCATGTTTTATGTCTTCAAGTCGCTTTACAATTTCATAATTATCCATTGTTTCGCTCCGGTTCTCTTTTAACTTGTTTTTTGCCCCGGCTATGGTGAGTCCTCTTGTTTTTACCAGGTAGTGGATCAGGCGTACTGTTTCTATGTCATTGGTTTTAAACAGCCTGTTTCCCTTTTTGTTCTTGAACGGTTTTAAGGCCTCAAATTCATTCTCCCAATAGCGAATGGTCGATGTACTTACATCCATCATTTTAGAAACTTCGCCAATGCTGTAATAAATTTTCTCTATTTTGGGTTTTTTATAAGGCACCTTTTATTCGCTTTTCTTGCACAAGATAATTTTATTTTCAGACACATAAAATGGTGGATGCAAATTTTTATTTTACCGCTGCAAGCCAAAAGAAATACTTTTATGATTCTTGGGTAAGAACGAAGTATTATGAGTGTCTGAAAATCTGCGAATCTGACAACTTGTGCTTAATCCAGCGACTGACCAATATTCGATGAAATGGCAATCATTTTATCGTATTCCTGCGGAGTAAGGTCTTTGAACATGTAATAGGCCGGATTTACTCTTTTCCCATTTTTATGTACTTCGTAATGAAGATGTGGCGCAGTTGATCCGCCGGTATTACCCACGTACCCAATGATCTCACCACGTCTCACCTTTTGTCCACGTTTCACATTAAATCCATTTAAGTGTGCGTAAACCGTTTCGTAACCAAAGCCATGGTCGATTTTAACATTTAGGCCTAATCCAACACGACTTCTCTTGGAGCCTTTAAGTGAAGTGATTTTTCCGTCGCCGGTAGCAAAAACCGGGGTGCCAGTCGGAGCCGTAAAGTCTTGGCCGTAGTGCATTTTGCGCACTTTGTATATGGGGTGCATCCGAAATCCCCAACCGCTGGAAATTCGTTTTAAATCTTTATTGGTAACCGGCTGAATGGCCGGAAGCGCAGCCAGCATTTTTTCTTTGTTTAATGCCATTTCCAGTACTTCATCGTACGATTTCGATTGAATGTATGCTTCTTTGGAAATAACGTCGAGTTTGTTTGCCGTGGCAATAACCAGCTCCGCATTGTCGAGATTCTCTAAATTCGAATATTTATTTGTTCCTCCAAAGCCAGCTTTTCTAACTGTTGATGGAATGGGCTCTGCTTCAAAAATTACCCGGTAAATGTTATCATCGCGCTGCTGGAGTTCGGTTAAAACCTGCTCAACTTTATCCAAATCTTTCGATAATAATTCGTACTGTGTAAGTAATTGTTTGTTTTCTCTTTTGAGTGCTTTTGATCGTGGAGTTTCATAGAAGTTTACAAAAACCACTACCATAACCAGAGCCAGAGCCAAACTGCTTGAAAGATAGGCTAATAACTTTCCGAGTTTTGCTTTCCATGTAAGTCCTACACTTTCGTAGCTTAGGGTGTCAGGATTAAACTTGTATTTTTTCTTTGCCATATAAAAGGCCAGTTTTTTGTCTGTTTCTAACGTTGATTAATTAAATCATTTAACTTTGCGTGATTTAAAAAATCGTGATGTTTCACGGTGCAAAGATAAGTAATTAACTCATAAACAGTGAATTTGTTTTCTTTGCATTAGTTTTTTTAACAGATTTATAAAATACACAGACGGAAAATGAAGACTTCTAAGGAGATACGTAAAGCTTTTCTCGACTTTTTTACAGAGAAGGAGCACCAGATTGTAAACTCGGCACCAATGGTTGTAAAGGGCGATCCAACCCTGATGTTTACCAACGCGGGAATGAATCAGTTTAAAGATCAGTTTTTGGGTAATGAACCGGTTAAATATCCTCGAGTTGCCGATACTCAAAAATGTTTGCGTGTTTCAGGAAAGCATAACGATCTGGAAGAAGTAGGCCTGGATACCTATCACCATACCATGTTTGAAATGCTTGGGAATTGGTCCTTTGGTGATTATTTCAAAAAAGAAGCCATTGATTGGGCCTGGGAGTTTTTGGTAACCCGCATGGGTATTGATGCTGATCGTTTGTATGCAACAGTATTCGAAGGAAGTGCTGACGATGACCAGGAACGCGATAATGAAGCTGCCGCTTATTGGGAACAATATTTACCAAAAGACCGCATTCTGAACGGGAATAAAAAGGATAATTTTTGGGAAATGGGAGAGACCGGTCCATGTGGCCCTTGTTCCGAAGTTCATGTTGATATACGCTCGGATGAGGAGCGTGCGAAAGTACCCGGTAAGGATCTGGTAAACATGGACCATCCCCAGGTCATCGAAATCTGGAACCTGGTATTTATTCAATTCAATAGAAGAGCAAATGGAAACCTTGAGAACCTGCCTGACAAACACGTTGACACAGGGATGGGTTTTGAGCGTTTGTGTATGGTTTTACAAGGTGTTCAATCTAATTATGATACCGATGTTTTTCAGAATACAATAGCTGAAATCGGAAAATTGTGTAAGAAAAAATATGGCGAGGACTTAAAAGTTGATATTGCCATGCGTGTGATCGCCGACCACCTTCGTGCGGTTGCCTTTGCCATTGCCGACGGTCAGTTACCATCGAATAACAAAGCGGGTTATGTAATCCGCCGCATTCTGCGCCGTGCCGTTCGTTATGGCTATACTTTCCTCGGTTTTAAAGAAGCCTTTATCTGGAAACTTACTGCTGTGTTAAAAGAAACTATGGGCGACGCATTCCCCGAACTGGTGAATCAGCAACAGTTAATCGGGAAGGTGATTAAAGAAGAGGAAGAATCGTTTCTACGCACTCTTTCAACGGGTATTAAATTGTTGGATGAAATTATTTTAAAAGCAAAGGAAAAGTCGGCAAAAGAAATTTCAGGGAAAGATGCTTTTGTTTTGTACGATACTTTTGGTTTTCCGCTTGATTTAACCGAATTAATTGCCCGTGAAAATGACCTTGTAGTTGATGAAGCAGGATTTAAGGTTGAGATGCAGGCGCAAAAAGACCGTTCGAGAAATGCAGCCCAACAGGAAACGGATGACTGGGTAGAATTACGAAAAATAGAACAAACCGAATTTCTAGGCTACGATAAACTTCAGGCAGAAATTAGAATTGCCCGTTACCGCAAAGTAACACAAAAGAAAAAATCGTTTTATCAGCTGGTTTTCGACCAAACGCCATTTTATGGCGAGTCGGGTGGGCAGGTTGGCGACCA
>JBFEWU010000529.1:0-2606 GCA_041546215.1 Draconibacterium sp.
AACGGAATTGATTAATGGCTTTGTCAAGAAATTAGGACATTGCAATACTCTAACATTCTGATATTCTAATATTCTGATACTGATTTTAGTTATCTTCCTTCTCCTCTATGGGAACAAGATCGCCGTAGTACGAAATATGCTGGCGATTTGTACTGCTTACACCTAAGGATGTGGATCCATTTGAGGAGATTATGAAGGTAAAATCAAGCAAGTCGTTTTTGTTTTTTGCTTTAAATTTTATGATGTAACCGCCTTTTTTGCCATCAGCCAGACTATACTCTTCAACCGGTGCTTCAAAAACCATTGGCGAATCGCTACCTCCGTAGCTGGCAGAATAGGCTACTCCGAAAAATGGCAGATACGAGTCTACTTTTCCATCTTTTAAAGTCACATTGTATGCCGTGGTTAAAATTCGACTTCTGCCTTTTGAGGGTATCATCTGCGCAGCATCGAATTGCCAGGCTTGTCCGGATACCAGATTTTGAGTTTGTTCAACTAATATGGCTTCATGCTCTGCTCTTTTTTGTTTTCTTGTTTTCTTTTCCTGGGCACCTGCAGTAACAATCGAAAACATCAGAATTGTGATAAACAATAAATTTTTCATGACAATTATATTTTACCGTTTAACATTGCACTTGTTTTCACATCAATAACTACGCCAAAGTTAAAAGTCTTCCAAAATGAGCCCCAAAAAATGAAGGGATATAAAATAACCTGGGTACGATTCAGGTTTAATTATATCCCTTCAAATAAACCGATGATCTTAATTCATCAGATCTGAAATATTATTTTTTATGGTGTCTGAAATTAACTCCCAGTTTTTCCAAACGCTGGTAATCGATCATCAGGCGTTCTTCAAAATCGGGAAAGTCTTTTAATTCTTTAGGTGTCCAGGCAACTTCTGCTTGAGCTTGTAACCTGGGTAAAAGCATGTATTCTGCTTTTTTTGTTGTGGCAACATATTCGGTCCAGAGGTTGGTTTGCACCCCTAAAATGTATTTCGCTTCTTCTGCTGTTAATTCTTCGGGAACTGGCTCGTAACTGTAGACTTTATCTACGGGTAAGAATCCTCCGATTGCCAGTGGCTCTGATGCTTTGTCGCGTCCCTGGTAATAATCGATATACATGTGGGTAGTAGGACTCATTACTACGTCGTGGTGTTGTTTGGCAGCCTCAATTCCACCTTTTATTCCACGCCAGCTCATAACGGTAGCTTCAGGTGCCAGTCCCCCTTCTAAAATCTCGTCCCAGCCAATTAACCTGCGACCCTTTGAAGTCAGGTATTTATCCATGCGTGTAATAAACCAACTTTGCAGTTCGTGTTCATTTTTCAGCCCGTTTTCTTCCATTCTTTTTTGGCAGGCATCACACACTTCCCATTCCTTTTTTGGGCATTCATCTCCTCCAATATGTATAAATTCTGAAGGAAAAATATCCAGAACTTCATCCAGTACATGCTGTAAAAATTCAAAAGTTTCTTCTTTTCCTGCACAGTATACATCACTATGTACTCCCCAAACACCGGTAACTTTGTAGGGTCCGCCTGTGCATCCAAGGCCGGGGTAGGCAGCCAGTGCTGCCATCGAGTGCCCGGGCATCTCAATCTCAGGGACTACGGTAATAAATCTTTCAGCGGCATAACGAACAATTTCGCGACACTGGTCCTGGGTATAAAAGCCACCGTATCCAATGCCATCCATACCTTTTTTATCCCGATAGTGGCCAAGAGTGGTTTCTTCGCGCCAATGTGAGATTTCGGTGAGCAGCGGGTATTTTTTTATCTCGATACGCCATCCCTGGTCTTCGGTCAAATGCCAGTGGAAAGTATTTATTTTGTACATGGCTAAAATATCGATATACTTTTTTATAAAACTTACCGGGAAGAAATGGCGGCCAACATCCAACATGTTTCCACGCCATGCAAAACGGGGTTGATCTTTAATGTCGACGCAGGGAATTTCAAGCGAACCGTTGCCGGCTTCAATGGGTAAAAGTTGCTTTAACGATTGCATACCATAAAATAAACCATTGGGTTCCGATGCGCTTATAACAATCGATTTCTTGTCAACCTTTAAAAGATAACCTTCTTTTCCAAGGTTTAACCGGCTGATTATTTTAAAGTTTATTGTATTGCCCGACTCATTCCCGCTTGCTTTAAATCCATGTACGTTCTCAATGTATTCATTGAAGAACTCAGCAATATTGCTTACCGCAGCATTGCGCTCATCGTATTTCATGGTACATGTGTTGTCTAAAGTAAATGTTCCTTGTTTTACCGACACCTCGGATGGCTTCGGAATAATGGAAATGTTCTGTGCAAATGTGCTGCCTGAAAATATCAGTAGAAAAGTGAGATAAATTAATCGTTTCATTTTAATAGTTTTGATGATTTATTATTTAGTTTTTGGTTTAAAACCCTGCAATTTATGGTATAGAGCAAAGAACAAAGAGCAAAGAGCAAAGAACAAAGAAACAGTGTTCAGTATACAGGATATCTGGATTTTCGGATATTCGGATTGCTGGACTTCTGAATATCAGAATGTCAGAATGTTAGAATATCAGAATTTATTGACCAAGCCATTAATCAATAATCAATAATAATTAAT
>JBFEWU010000018.1:0-28840 GCA_041546215.1 Draconibacterium sp.
GAAACGAGTCCCGAGGTGTCGGGACGAGTTCCATGTGTACAGAACCACATAATTCATTGTTTTAGCGTATTTGGCAGAAATACAATACATTAACTATAATTAATTCTCATGAAATCAATTCTTATCATCTTTTCTCTTTTGCTTTTTATTAGCCTATCCGGTTTTTCGCAGAATAAAATTGTTGTGAATACCGATCTGGGAAAAGAAACCATCAGCAGGCACATTTACGGGCATTTTTCAGAACATCTTGGTCGCTGTATTTATGGTGGGTATTGGGTTGGAGAAGATTCAAGCATTCCGAATACAAACGGCATAAGAAACGATGTGGTGGACGCCTTAAGTGAATTGGGGATTCCAAATTTGCGCTGGCCAGGTGGCTGTTTCGCCGATGAGTATCACTGGATGGAAGGAATTGGCCCGCGAAATGAGCGTCCGACAATGATAAATACACATTGGGGCGGGGTAACTGAAGACAATAGTTTTGGGACACATGAGTTTCTGGAGTTGTGTCGGCAATTGGAATGCGAACCGGTTATTTGCGGAAACCTGGGAAGTGGATCGGTAAGGGAAATGTCGCAGTGGATTGAATATCTGAACTCCGGAAATGTGAGCCCGATGACCGAGCTTCGAAAGATGAACGGACAAGATGAGCCCTGGGGGGTTAAATACTGGGGACTGGGAAACGAAAACTGGGGTTGTGGTGGAGATATGACTGCAGAATACTATACTAACGAAATGAGGAGGTATTCGGTTTATACCAAAAATTATGGGGGTAATCGCTTGTATAAAATTGCAGGCGGCCCGAATAGTTCAGACTATAACTGGATGGAAACCTTAATGAAAAACGGTAATCCGGGACGAAGCTTTCAGGGAGTATCATTGCATTATTACACCGTTTGCAAGACATGGGGGGAAAAAGGTTCAGCCACCGAATTCAATGAAGACGATTATTTTACAACCATGCGAAAGACGCTTTTTATGGATGAGTTGTTGGATAAGCACATTCGAATTATGGACAAATATGATCCACGAAACCGGGTTGGTTTGGTTGTTGACGAATGGGGAAATTGGCATGATGTTGAGCCGGGTACAAATCCCGGATTCCTGTATCAGCAAAATACTTTGCGCGATGCATTGGTTGCTTCGGTTAACCTCGATTTATTTAATAACTACGCCCGCCGCGTAAAAATGACCAATATTGCTCAAACGGTAAATGTATTACAGGCCATGCTTTTAACCAAGGAGGAACATCTGGTTAGAACGCCCTCATTTTATGTTTTTCAAATGTATAAAGTTCACCACGACGCAACTTTATTACCAAGCGACATTCGTTCAGAGGATTATAGTTTTGGAGATGAGAGTATACCTGCACTTTCTGCCAGCGCTTCAAAGGACAAAGAAGGCAACATTCATATTACCATTACAAATCTGAATCCGAATAAAGATATCGAGGTGGCCTGTGATTTCAGGGGAAATGAAAATCTGAAATTTAACAGGGGCGAAATTATTGAGGGTGAAAAAATAAATTCATTTAATGATTTTGGGAAAAAGGAAGAAGTAACTCTTGGCAATTTCAAGGATGTAAAAATCGAAGATAATTTGTTAAAACTGGTTATGCCGGCCAAATCGGTTGTTATGCTGGAGTTAATTGACTGATTCCAGTTGGTCTTCAAGTAGTTTTATATCGAGTTTACGTTGACTTAAAATGCGGATATAATCGACGCAATTAATGAAGTGAACTTTATTATCCTGCCCCAAAACGTGGAACGATTCAACTACCCATTGGATGGCAGCTTCGATGTTCCCATTCATTTCGCATACAAGTCCCATATTAAATTTGCTTTTGGCAGCAATTGATTTGTTGGTGTTTGTGGAGTTTGCTTTCCAAATATTGGCCGCTTCCATCCACTTCCCATTCTTTAGGAGTTCGTCGGTTTGTTTTAACTCAATATGCCCCGATGAGTAATACATTCTTTGTACTTTTATCCAGTGTGGAACCAGAAAATTTGCAAAGTTTGTGCCTGCCATATCTGCGGCATTAAAAACTGCATCACGTCTCGGGGGTAGCACTTTATTTATTCCCTTCGGAAAACTCACCATATCCTGCCAGAAAATGGTGTCCATTTTGTTAAAAGCAAAACGGTAAGCCAGCTTATTTAAATCATAAAAACTCCAATATCCGTTTGTAAGAACAGTTTCTTTTGCCAGCGTTGTTTTTCTATTGTGGCTGATACCATCAACAGAACTAAAGAAATCAAAGGAAATCAGCAAGTCAGCATTTGTGCTGTCTGCAATATCCTGCAATTCTTCAGGCTGGTACAATGCCAGCTGGGGGTGTAGGAATTGTTCCGTAGAAAGCGCTTTATTATTATTCGGCAATTGGTTTATTACCCTTGAAAACAGACTTACGTTAAGTTTCCCGGTAAGCTCATCATTTTTTAATATTGAGTCGAAATCTGCAATGATTTTGTGAGTAATTGTGTCGCTAATCTTAATCTTACTGTAATCTTTCGATTCAATCACCCTTACCGTGTCAAAAAAATCTTGATTTTTGAGTTCATTAATAAAATGTTCAAAATAGATTTTGGAAGCAATGCTGTCTGTATTTTCATGATCAATTATCGCTTTGTCAACAAAAAAAGCATTCTTAAAATATGGATTTGGTGCCACATTACAATTGTTGTAACGAACAGCCACGCTGCGATAATTTTTCGGGAATTTAACCTTTCCGGGCTCAACAATTTCAATATCTATGAGCTTGGTATTGTATAAGGTATTGCACGCACAGCTAAAGAGCAGTAAAATACCACAAAAAAGAAGGAGGTTAAATACTTTCATTTACAACTGTTTTAGTTTGGCAATATCTTGTTGCCTTTGTGCCAGAACTTTCTGGTAATTTATAATCATTTTCAGATCTTCTTTGCTTTTGTAGTCTTGTGCAATTTGCAAGGCTGCAATAAGCCATTTTTGAGCACTGTCGATATCATCCTTCATTTCGTAGCCCAGTGCCAGGTTATACCGCGCATTTATTGCCATTCTTCCATTTTTTTCATCGGCATAGCGTATCCAAAGCATAATGGCATTATCCCATTCACCTTTCTGTACATATTCATCGGCAGCCGAGAAATCGGGTAGTGGCGGAACCGAATACATCCGTTTTGCAGTTTGCCACGAGGCCGTAAATCGTTTCGAATAGTTTTCGCCTGCCATTTGCGATGCTATTTTAAGCGCCGTGATTCGTGGTGGCAACTTGCTTTTGCGCTGGTAATTCCCCTGGTCGTCGTATGCATTCCAGAAAATCGTATCAATCATGGTTTTTCTTTCCACGAGCTTTTGGTTGTATGGGTTGTAAACCGCCCATACTGCTGCTGTTATTACCTCATTCGATTTGCCTGTTATCTCTGCTGAAGATGAATATTCAGAAAAGAAATACGAAAAAGTTTCGAGCGAAACCAATAAATCGGTTTGTGACGAGGTAGTTACTGTATTTACCAGTTCAAAATTCAACGGTGGTAATTTTTTGGCAGAATGAGGTTTAAACAGTGATGGAAAAATATGAATGGTGTTAAAAGTGTTTTTCAATTTAAAGTTTTTTGCCAATTCTTTCATGCAAATGTTTACCAGAATACTATCCAGTTGTTTTGGATCTTTACGGGCTTTGCGTAAGCGATAATCATCTTTATAATAATGTTGTAAAGTATCGCCATGGTATTTGAAGTTCCGGTAAACAATGGCTACATTTTGTGCTTCGGGCGGAATGGCAATTTCACCGGGTTTATAGATGTCAATTGGATATTCTTTATAAATCGTGCACGACGAAATGGTAAGCAGAATGAAAACTGGTAGTAAAAGCCGGTTCATTTAATTTGTTTTTGAAGTTCTTTTTTTCTTCGTTCCAATAATTCCAGATACTGGTAGGTAATCTGGCGGTACATGGTGTTATACGAATCAAGTGCCCACAAGATGGCACTATCGATATCACCCAGTATTTCGTATGCAATGGCAATATTTAACTGTGCTTTGCTTTTTGTTGTTTTCGATTTTGAATTACTTGCTGTTTCTTTGCACAGCGCTATGGCTTGTTCCCATTCTCCACTGTCAATAAATGTGCCGGCGAGTTTTAAATTATCATCTCCTCTAGTATAAAATGGTCTGCTTTCCCGTCGCCAAACAGTGCTTAGCTTTTCCGAAAAATCCAGCGCTGCCGCAATGCCAGCCTCGGCAAGAGCCTGTTTAACAGGTGTAAAGTTTTCAAATAATTCGCTTGCATTTGGGGCCGCATTTTCCCAAAACAAAGTATCTTTAAAAAATTCACGAAGCAGTACTTTTTCTTCAACAGGATCGTAAACCCTGAAAAGTACATCATAATTAATTTTCATTTTTGCCTGGGCTGCCGAATAAAATTGGTCCTGCAATGGGTCGAAATAGGTATCTTTTGAGAAATCAGAAGAAATACTCGTTTTAAACATATCGATGGATAAAACAGCATCTGTGCGGTAAATTTCGCATACTTCTTTCACCTCGCTCCAGGACATCTCTTTACTGAAAAAAGCATTCTCCTCAAATTCAAGGAAACGGTTAACGGGAATTACCACATCATAGCGTCCCGATTCATAAAGTAAGTCACCCAGGGCTTTCAAACAGGTATCTACGGCGGTTAAATCATATATAATGGTGTCGAGCTTGAAATATTGTTTGTAAAATTGATTTTGAATGCTGTCGGATGGTAAATCAGTATATTTATCATTAAGGGTTCGGTTTACCAGTACAAGACTTTGAATACGTGCAGGCAGATCTTTTTGGGCCGGTTCAGGAATTTCAATTGTAATTGTTTTTGTTGAGGTGCACGAGGCGGCAAAAAGCAGAATAATCAGGTTAACTAAATATTTTTGAATAACAAATTGTCTCATAGTCCACTATCGTGCTAATTCTTTCTTAATAAATTCCCCAGTATTTTCTCAAAAACCATTCCAGACTTAAAAACAGCAATACAACAAAAAACAGCCAACGAAGGTTGAGTAACTCGTTTACCATTTCCTGGATGTAACTACTGGTTTTTAATTTATTGGTAGTTTTTAATTCTGAAATCAAATCTTTGATTTGGTCCGGAAGATAGAATTTTCCACCACTTTGGTTCGCCAGTTGGTAAAGCATATTATGATTGGCTCGGGTTACCACGTTTTCAATATTTACGGGAATAACAGTGAAACTTCCGGTTTCGGTATAGACATTGTTGCCAAATCTTACTTCGGCCGAAAACGTGTAATCTCCCATGGGAAGATGCCCGGCATTGAGGTAATACTTATCTCCCTGCACATCAAAAGTAAAGTTAAAATCCTCATTGTTCGAATTCTTCAATATAATATTTACCTCTTCCGAAGAGATACGCTCAAAGGCATCGTTGTAAACTTCGGCATTTAAGATTACATCGTCGGTTTCGGCATAAATCGGTTCAAATTTAACCAGAAAATTATCCTCGTTTTCGCGCAGTGCCAGGTACTGAATTAATTGATTTACCAACTCGTTAAAACGGAGGTGGTTTTGATTCTGATAATAGTCGAACAAGCGCCAACGCCAAATTCCTTCGCCAAAAATATAGCCTATTTTTCTACCCTCGGATTTACCGGTTGCAATTAATGGTTTACCGGTTTCAATTCCCTTTAATTTTTGATACAAAAGCGGGGTGAATTCGGCTTCCATTTCGTAATCGGCAAAAGCAACCTGCAAGGGAGGAAACTTGGGCAATAGTTCAATGAAATCTTCAGAAAGAACAAAAGTTGCATAGCTTGTATTGTATGTGGGTTGGGCTTCTTCGTTGCTACCGGCGAGCGGCTGAATTGTGGCCCCTTGGTTCAAAAGGTTAAATTGAGGGATAAACGTATTATTTCCGATAATATACAGCATTGGTAAACGGCTGCTTTTGGCTTTTTCAACGATCTTTGCAATTGACTTGCCCGGGCTTGGCAATTGGTTTAATACCAGGAGGTTGAAGGCGTTTAAGTTTGCCGGATATGGTTCTTCCGTAAATACTGAGACCTCGTATGTTTTTTGCTGCTCAAGGGTGTTTCTTATGGCGCCAATATCGGGGTGTGAACCATCGGAAAGAATTAATATTTTTTGTTTGTTTTCGAGTACATGAATCACAAAATTCGACGTGTTGTTTTTTGTGTTGCGTTCGTTATCTACTGTTTCAATTCGGGCTGAAAAATGTTTTAAGCCGGCATTGCCTGTTTCCAGAATAAATTCTTTTGATAAAAAATAATTATCGTTGGGTGGAGTAACCACGATACTTTTCAGCTCTTCTCCACGGTGTATAATCGAAAGTTTTAACGGTTTTCCCCGTACTTTTGAAAAATGAACGTCCACTTCAACGGGAAATCTATTGCCCGAAAAAGCGGTTCGGTTTACCCGAATATTTTGAATGTGTGAATCAGATACGATGCTTGTGTCACCAAAACCAATGGTATAAACCGGAAAATTAACTTCGCTTAAAAGGTTAAGCGGATTTTTACCCTGGTTGTAAATGCCATCGCCGGCAACAATTAACGCGCCAATATTTTGGTTAAAATGATTGTTGTTTACGGTTGTGATTAGCTTGCTGTAATTCGATTTTTTTTCCGTAAAATTGAGTGCAGAACCTGTTTCTGCCAATTCTCCGAAAGTGTATTCAACAAGTTCAAAATCAGCCCCCAAATGACTTGTTATTTCTGTTTTTACCAAGGCAATCTGTGTTTTCGTACCGGTGGTGTCGCCAAGCGAAACCAGGGAGCCGGAATTGTCCCAAGCAGCTACAATAATTGGATTTTGTACAATTTTTTTCAGGTTTCGCAGGAAGGGCGATAAAAGCAAGAATGCGATCAAAAAGAAAGATGAAAACCGAAGACCTACTAAAATACGTAACTGCGTTTTGGAAAGGGACCTGTTGGCTTTATTGTTGAAATACAATAAAATAACAACTCCTGTTGCAGCCATAAGAATTGCAATAAGGAGGATAAACCAATATTTTGTTCCAAATGAAATCAACTTATCTAAATTATTCGAAGTCGTAAATATACACATCTCCTTTTTTTAAATGACGATTAATGCGTATAATTACAAGCAAAAATTACGCCCGGGGTTAAATCCGGATGTGACCTGAAAATGGAGTTAAAACCATATTTATTCCAGATGGGATATTGTCAACTGAAAAATTTAAACGTTTATAAAATGATGCGTACTGTTTTTATAATACTGTTAGCAATTTTTGCTTCCTGCGGTCCGAAGTTTAATCCCGAAATTACAGTAGAAGATATTCAGGAAAATATTGGATATCTGGCCTCTGATTCATTGCGAGGCAGGAAACCCGGCGATGCAGGTGATATGTTATCTGCCGAATTTATCCGGTCGAAGTTCGAAACTGCTGGTTTGGAATTGTTGTTCGAAGAAGGTTTTCAGCATTTCAATCTTGTAACGTCGGCCGAATTGGGCGAAGGAAATACCTTAAAAGTGGTTGATAAATCATTTGTTCCAGGGAAGGATTTTTTGCCTTATGCAGTTTCTGCAAATATGCAGGAAGCTGCTGAAGTTGTTTTTGCCGGTTATGGTTTGCAAGTTGATAGAGACACATTAAAATGGAATGATTTTGAGGGTGTAGATGTTACCGGGAAATGGATCCTGGCCTTACAGGGCGATCCTGATCTGGATAATCCAAACAGCCCCTATCTGGAGTTCTCCTCGGAACGCGCAAAAGGACTGACAGCATCGGATAAAAATGCCGCAGGCTTAATATTGGTTGCCGGGCCGAAGTTTAGTGAAAAAGACGAGCTTTCATCTTTATTTTTTGATAAAAACAGTAGTCGCTTTTCTATTCCTGTTTTGCAGGTTTCGCGTGTTGTGGCCAACGAAATACTTGCCGGTACGGGTTCAACCGTTGAGTTGCTTGAATCACAAATGATCGAAAAAGGAAATGGAATTAACCTGGCGACAAAAGCAAAAGTTGAGGTGGCTGTTAATGTACAATTAAAAGAAACTACCACGCAAAACATTGTGGCCTTGCTGCCCGGCAGGGATGAAAATTTGAAAAACGAATATCTTGTTGTGGGAGCGCATTACGATCATCTTGGGATGGGTGGTCCGGGATCCGGTTCGCGCGCGGTTGATACCATTGCGGTGCATAACGGAGCCGATGATAATGCCTCCGGAGTTTCAACGGTAATACAACTGGCAGAAAAACTGGCAGCAGAAAAAACAAATAAACGCAGCGTTATTTTTGTGGCTTTTGGGGCTGAAGAAATGGGTTTGGTTGGATCAAAGGCATTTACCGCTAAGCCTCCGGTTGAAAATGAAAATGTAGTTGGTATGTTTAATTTCGATATGATTGGCCGTTACGATGAAGAGGCGAAAGCCCTGAGTATTGGTGGAACAAAAACTTCAAAAGAAAGCGAACAAATACTCAATGATTTAAATCCCGGTTTTGAGTTGACATTGTCGGGTGAAGGCGTTGGACCATCTGATCACGCGTCGTTTTACCTACAGGACATTCCGGTGTTTTTCATTTCTACGGGTGCACATGGCGATTATCATACTCCACAAGATGACTATGAGTTAATCAATTTTGAAGGTGCTAAAAAAGTGATGGATTATTCCTATGAATTAGTAAGTGAAGTGGCCAACCGTGATGAGAAATTAACCTTCCAGGAAGCCGGAGCTAAATTCCAGCGTAGTCGTGGAGGAAGATTTAAAGTTACACTGGGGGTTATGCCCGATTTTGCAGGATTGGAAAAACGAGGAATGCGAATCGATGGCGTAACAAAAGGAAAACCTGCCGAAAAAGGCGGAATGAAAAAAGGGGATATTATTACTGCCATTGACGGGAAAAAAGTGGGAAATATATACGAGTACATGAGTCGTTTAAAGGAGCTTGAAGCAGGGCAGACCATAACGGTTGATGTGCTTCGCGACGAACAACCGGCTGTGCTTATTATTCAGTTATAGATGAAGAGACATATTTTTATATTGCTATTTCTGATCCTATCGGGAATGCAGCTTTGGGGACAAACATTTGAATTTACCACCCGTAAGTTTATTTATAAAGAAATTGACGGATATGCATTGGAAATGACCATGTATAAACCTGTTCAGTCCTCACCAATGAAGTTGCCTGCGATTGTTTTCTTTTTTGGAGGAGGCTGGACCGGAGGTACATCGGAACACTTTAAAATGCAGGCTGAATACCTCGCCTCCCGGGGGATGATCGCTTTTTGTCCGGATTACCGGGTGAAGAACCGACAGGGTACCAGTCCTTTTGAATGTGTAAAAGATGCACGGTCGGCCATGCGGTATGTACGTTCGCACGGTCGCGAATTAGGGGTTGACACCGATAAAATTGTGGCAGCAGGTGGTTCTGCCGGTGGTCATTTGGCAGCATGTATGGGAATTATTGACGGAGTAGATGAAGAAGGCGACGATTTATCCGTTTCAGCAAAACCTTTTGCCATGATATTGTTTAATCCGGTTGTTGATACCGGGAAAAAAGGATATGGCAGTGAAAAAGTGGCAGGGCGTGAATTTGAAATATCCCCGGTACATCATATCACACCCGGAGTTGCACCTACCTTAATTATGCATGGGATAGACGATACAACGGTTCCCTATGAAAATGCGATGCGTTTCGAAAGCATTATGAAACAGCAGGGAAATAAGTGCAGGTTAAAAGCCTATAAAAATCAAAATCATGGATTTTTTAATTTCAGCAAAAAACCCAAGTATTTCAAAAAAACTTTAGCACAAACTGAACGTTTTTTGGTTGAATACAATTTGTTGCGTGGGGAAAGCTGGTTGAAGAAGTATTTTAAACAATTGGGTCATACAGAGTAATAACAGGATATCTGGATTTTTGAATTTACAGATTTCTGGAGTCCAAAATATCAGATTATCTGAATGTTCGAATATTTGAAAATCCTGCTCAAGTCATTAATCATTTTAGATACGTATTTTTTTGATGCAGGATTGGCACAAAATAGCTCATCCGATGCATATATCAGTTTAAATCCAATTGCGCAATTTGTAGTAAATTAATGCCACACACTCGCGGGCAATTAAAATCTCATATTTCAGGTGATTCCAGAGTTGGTAACGCATATTTATGCTTTCGCCAACATCGGGAACAAAAGCAGTATTGCCACCCAGTTCATCATCTTTAAACGAAAAATCGGCTTCGGCGGCATTTTCAAAAGCGGGTAGCGCATTTACTTTTTCGAAACCTGCTTTTATAAAACAAAGCACCGAGCGCCGCATGTGTTCGGGTGAAGTTACCAGCAATATCGAACTTTGCATTTTTACGTGCTGCTGGCAATTTAAGGCCTGCGCCCTGGTGTTTGTGGCTTCCGCTTCAAAACTTATTCTTTCAGCATCTACTCCACGGAGTATGAGTTCTTTTTTCATCAATTGTGGCGTGCTTAAACTGTCGGTAAGAATACCGGGCATGGCAATAAGTACACTGGCTTCAGGAAATGATTTTGCCGCTTTACCAACATACCAGCTACGCATTAAATTGCTCTGACTTGGCATTCCACCACCACCCAAAAGAATAATGGTCTCCGGCTCCCATTTTAATTCCGACTTGCTGGTTCCCAGCCAGTGGTACCCCCAATAGGGTTGTTCTGTCAAGGCAAGAAGAAGCGATGTTGAAAAGAAAATACCAATCAGCACCATTAAATTGCGAAGTAATCTTAAAAAATAAATACTTTTGATTTTGGTTTTAGCCATTGTTAATGTTTGTGAGCATAAATGTACAGTTAAAAATTAAATTATTATCCTTTGAATACTTCAGAAAAAAACGAAATAATCCAACTTTTCGAGAATCATTTTAATGAAAAAGTAGATTCATTTGAATTACTTCCTGCCTCGGGATCCTATCGTCAATATTGCCGTTTGAAAAACGAAAAACGCAGTGTGATAGGGGCTCTGAATAAAGACATAAAGGAAAATACGGCTTTCCTCTCGTTCACAAATCACTTTTTTCATAAGGGGGTTCGTGTGCCTGAAATTTACGCGGTAAGTTCCGATTTAAAAAAGTATTTACAGGAAGATTTAGGAAACACAACACTGTTTCAATTTCTGAGCAAAACCCGTGAAAATGAGGGGTTTTCGGAAAACATCATAAACCAGTACAAAAAAGTGCTGAAAGCGCTTCCACAGATTCAGATCATAGCCGGAAAAGAAATTGATTATTCGGTTTGTTATCCACGCGAGGCTTTCGATAAGCAATCGATGATGTGGGATTTGAACTACTTTAAATATTATTTCCTGAAACTGGCTAAAATACATTTCGATGAGCAGGCGCTGGAAGACGATTTTCAATTGTTTAGTAACTACTTGTTAAGTGCCAGTTCCAACTACTTTTTATATCGCGATTTCCAGTCGCGTAATGTAATGCTGAAAAACGATGAGGTCTGTTTTATCGATTATCAGGGTGGTCGCCAGGGGGCCTTGCAATACGATTTGGCATCGTTGTTATACGATGGTAAGGCCGATATTCCGGAGCAAGTTCGCAAACAGCTTTACGACTATTACATCAGTGAACTAAAAAAGTTGATGAAAGTGGATGAGGTGAATTTTGCCGCCTATTTCAAAGGATTTGTTCTTATTCGTATTATGCAAGCCATGGGCGCGTATGGCTTTCGCGGATTTTATGAGAAAAAAGAACATTTTCTCAAGAGTATCCCTTATGCTTTAAAAAACCTGGAGATACTATTGTCCAGCATAAATTTACCGGTTGATCTGCCCGAATTATGGAGTGTATTAAATCAATTGACACATTCTGAAGTACTGAAAGATATTGGACGCGTAAAATCGAATTTAACGGTGCGAATTGCAAGTTTTTCCTATAAAAAGGGAATTCCTGAAGATCCATCGGGGAATGGTGGTGGACATGTATTTGACTGTCGAGCCATTAATAATCCGGGACGTTATGAGGAATTTAAATCCTTAAGTGGTAAAGATCTGGCTGTTCAGGAATTCCTGGAACAGAAATCTGAAATCAAATTGTTTCTCGATTCGGTAAAATCTATTGTGGAGCAGTCGGTGAAAGTTTATCTTGAACGTGGATTTACACATTTGTCCATAAATTTTGGATGCACTGGTGGGCAGCACCGATCGGTATATTCGGCACAGAAAATAGCAGAGTTCTTGCAAAACAATTATCCGGTGGACGTTGTTATTATACATCGTGAACAGGAAAGTTGGCGATGAGTAAAAAAGCATGTAAAAAGAAGAATTTCGAGGATAAAAATAACTCCGATTACCAATGTAAGAAGTGTGGAGCAAAGGTAAATAAAGAGAAGAAAGTTTGTAAACCGAAAAAGACAAGAATTGACTGATTTAGTGGAATACGGCTTAAACTTTATACGATCAATATAAATCCTGTTCAGGCTTGAACTTTTTCAAAGGAATTTATGATTGGTTTTGGTAATTATAATTTCTGTCTTTATTTTCGCACAAAATTTCATTAATATACTTATTCATGGGAAGAGCATTTGAATACCGCCGAGCAGCAAAAGAAAAGCGTTGGGATAAAATGTCGAGAGTATTTCCAAAACTTTCGAAAAAGATAACCATTGCCGCCAAAGAGGGTGGTTCGGAAGCCGATCTGAATCCGGCGTTGCGAACGGCAATTATGAATGCAAAGGCACAGAACATGCCGAAAGCGAATATTGATGCAGCCATCAAACGTGCATCAGGGAAAGACGCTGCAAGTTACATCGAAACCACATACGAAGGTAAAGGTCCACATGGCGTTTTGGTTTTTGTGGAAGCAGCTACCGATAATACAACACGTACGGTGGCCAATGTGAAAAGTTACTTTAATAAAAATGGTGGAAGCCAGGTACCCAATGGCTCGCTTGAGTTTATGTTTTCGCGGAAAGCTGTTTTTGAGTTTGAAATGCCCGAAGGTATGGAAATGGATGATGTGGAGCTGGAGTTAATTGATGCAGGTTTAGATGAGATTGAAGAAAATGACGGCATGTTTTATGCCTATGGTGACTATACCAGCTTTAGCGTAATGGCACATGAGTTTGAAAAACTGAAAATTAATGTGAGCAAAGCCGAGTTAAAAAGAATTCCTACTACTCCCGTCGAGTTTACCGAAGAGCAAATGGAAGACATTGAAAAGATGTTGGACAAAATGGAGGAAGACGAAGATGTACAGGCCGTTTACACGAATATTGCATAACAATTAAGGGGCTAAATAAGTATCAAGACAAAACTGCAAGCAGGGAAAATAGACCAACTCTAACAACATGTTGGTTTGTTTTGTAGCCTAAATGACAATACTATTATTGTCATTTCGACTGAAGTGTGGAATCTGTATTATTAAAAACGTTTCCTGTGTTATTCTTCCTTGCCGATGACAATTTTTACAACTCAAAAAACTTCTTTAACCCTCAAAATACCATTACTTATCTAATTAATTGAGATATTCTTCCTGAATTCTTCTATTTTCGGGAAAAACATAATTCATGCTCGCCATTCAGAAATACATCAATCATTTTATTCAAATTTGGGAAAACAGCCCTCATTCTTTCCCGCAATTTCCCAAAACCTATTCGGAAGAAGAACAGAAAACCCGCGAATACAACTACGAGAAGTTTCAGCAGAATATAAAAGCACTGCAGAACCGTAAGAAAGTAAAGAACCTGCGTAAAGATCCCGGGCAATCGTTTTTTCCAATGTTTAAGGCATTTTTGGAAACCGTTTTTGATTTCGAAAAAGACCATCTTGGGCTCATCCTTTCCGATGAGTTTAAAGAGGTATCGAAAGATTTTTTCTACAGAGCCCGTTCTTTCGGCCCGGAGCTAAAGCCCGAGAATATATACCAGGGTATGCGTAATGTGTGGATTATGAACGGGGTACAATTAATGGCGAATGTACCCGTAAAAATAACACCATCGGTTTTTGCCTATTCTATGATTTATCCTTACAGCGACAATTTTCTCGATAACCCGGAAGTGACACCGGAGGAGAAACAGCGTTTTTCTGTGAGATTTAATAAATGTTTGCATGGTCAAACAATGACTCCCGAAAGTTTTACCGAACAGCAACTTTATAAACTTGTTAAAATGTTCGAGGACGAATTTCAACGTGAAACTTTCCCCGGGGTTTATGAAAGTTTGTATGCGATTCAAAAAGGGCAGACCGATAGTTTGCAAATGATAAATGCCAATGGTTTAAGCAAGCAGCAAATTCAGAACATCTGTTTTGAAAAGGGTGGGGCATCGGTACTGGCCGATGGTTACCTGGTGGCCGGTAAGCTTACGCAACAGCAAGAGCAGGCGCTGTTTGGATATGGTGTTTATCTGCAACTACTCGATGATATTCAGGATGTAAAGGAAGATTCGCTGGCTTTCACCAGAACCATGTTTTCCTGTTTGCCCGAAGAAGATCTGGGTAGCTTTGTAAATAAAACCATACATTTCGGACGCGCTGCTTTAGACGAAATGAACTGTTTCCCCGGACTTAATAACAACCATTTTCTCGAGCTTATGAATCGAAGCATTGAAACCATGATTATTGAGTCTGTGGGATTAAATTATAGCTGGTATGAGCAATGCTTTGTGGAAAAACTTGAAAAACATTCACCCTTGCATTTTACTTTTGTTCGCGAAAAAAGGGCACAAAGCAAATCACAGCGATTTGCTTTGTTTCAGAAGTATTTTGATGCACAAGGCGGGGAAATTATTTAATCGCGATAAAGGCACTCGTTGGCCCGGTAAGCGGCACAACAGATGTTTCTTTGAATCCCGCTTCAGACACCCATTGCTTCAGGTCTGAGGCTGTGCAGTCAAATCCATCAGATGTTTCAATGAGCATATTCAGCGACATGAATAATCCGAATGCATTTTTTCTTCTGTTGTCGTCAATAATATTTTCTATGACAACAAAAGCTCCCCCTGAAGGTAAGGCTTTATATGCTTTTGTTATGAGCATTTTTTTGTCTTCTAAACCCCAGTCATGCAGTATGTTTCCCATGGTTATCATATCAGCTTTCGGAAATTCATCATTGAAAAAATCTCCCGACTTGACAACCACGTTATTCTCCATTCCCATTTGTTTAATATTTTTGGCGGCTATTTCCGATACCGGGGGCAAGTCAAAGGAAACACACATCATGTGATCGTTGTGCATGGCAACCTGGGCACTCAGATATGCTCCGGCACCACCAATGTCACATAAAGTGTTGTAGGCCGTAAAATCAAATTTTTTGGCAAAGGCCATGAAATTACCCATTTGTACGCCACCCATGGCATTTATAAATTCATTAAGCTTCTCTACATCGGCATAAAGCTCTTCAAAAAGATCATTCTCCGAATTTTTTATTTCATTTTGGGGCAACCCGGTTTTTAATCCTTCTTCAAGTTTGTCCCAAAAGCCATATAACCTGTTGTTAGCCATCTGCAGAATTCCTCCTATGTATGAGGGCTTGTTCTTATCGAGAAATAAATCTGTTTCTTGGGTATTACTGTATGCGGCTGTTTCTTTTATGCCGCTTCGGTTTAAAAATCCAAGTGCCACCAGGCTGTCGAGAAAATCGAATAGACTTCTGTCGTGCAGGTTTAACTCCATCTGGATTTCACGCCCAGACATTTGCCCGTTGGCTAAATGTGTAAAAAGATTCATATTTACCGCTGTCAGAAGTGTTTTAGATGCCATAAATGCCATGCCTACTTCCATTATTTTCGAGGGATTTACTTGTGTCGAATCTTTTTCGACCACTTTTTGTTTTTCTTTTAGTGTTTCCATATTATTCCATTTAAAAGTGTAACATAATTTTTATTGTCTGGTTTGGGTTTAAAATCCTGCATTTCATGCAGCTACTTAGTTAAATTAGAGCAAAGAGCAAAGAACAAAGAGTAAAGAAGCAGTGTTCAGTAATCAGGATTTCTGGATTTTCGGATATTCAGATTGCTGGATCAACTGAATACTAGAATTTTGGAATGTTAGAATATCCGAATGTTCCAAGTTAAATGTCTGACAATCCGAAAATCTGAAAATCCTGATTAATCAATAGACAATAATAATTAATCAATTTCTCCTTCAATGTCGTGTTCAGCAAACAGCTGATACCCTTGTTTTAATAACTCTAAATTTCCCATGTCAATAATTTTATAGGTTAACGAATCATCCTGATTAATTTCGCCACACGTACTTCTTTCCAATCGCGTGTTTTAAGTCCGTCTTGTATGGAGAGTTCTGTTTTCAGATCCATCTCTCCACCCCAGTTTTCCATCGAAGCGGCTACTTGTTGTATTGTTTCATACATACTGTAGGTGATATGTGTACCAAAGGCAGTACTCCCTTTAGGTAGCAGTACTTCTATGAGTCCCCAGTTCATTTTTTTTCCTTCACGTATCTCTTTTTCATGCCAGGGTTTAAAAATCTGGTCCTCCATAATCGTATAATTGCTGTCGGTCTGTTTCATCACAGAGATTTTCATAAATGTGCCAACTTTCATTTCAGTGCTACCTCCAACGTTGTTAATTTCTTTGGTATAGATCTGATTTGTGAGATTTCGGGAATCAGCCGTTTTCACCATCATCTATTCAAGCTCCTTGTTGCTTTTCTCCGGGTGAGCTTTTTTCAGGTATTCATTAAACTTTTCATCCGGAATTCCTGCGAGCATTTTTTCCAGACTTGAAAACAGGGTGGTGGTCATGTACTGGGCCCCCTGCTCACTACCCGAAGGAGTTATTGCCCATAAATCCCAGCCAATGATATTACCATCGGCTACGCGTTGCTGATGTATGGCAGACCAGAATTGTTCTACTTCCAGGTAGTCGGCGCGATATACTTCTTTCACCTCCATCATTTCAAAAAGCAAATAAAGTGTTTGATCATCCTGCGAATAAACCGCAGTTGAGGAGAGGAGCAGGATGAATAAGGTAAAAATTGTTTTCATAATTTGATGTGTTTTTACGGCAGCTTGGTTTCTGCCGCTTAGTTGTATAATCCGGATCTTATAATTTGAACGGGGGAGTGAGTATATTGGTGGAATGAACTTATCTCATTATATTCATTCATTAGCTTGAGTTCACGCTTTAAATAAGTTCTGCGTCGAAACGGATTTTTTTTGTTCCAATAAATGGCAGTATTGTATAAATCGTAATTTTCAAGTGCATGAGTCAATTGAAAATGAGTGACATGTTCATGCTCAATTGCACTATTAAATTGTCTCCGGTTATCAATAAATATCAGTTTAACGGAAACAGAATCATTCCCGTCAATTTTTTTTGTTGTTCGTTCGAATCCTTCTCCTCTGAATATTAGCTTGTCGTTTGGCGAGCATGTCAGCGCAAACTCTCCTTTCCAGTCGGAATATGTAACCGCTTTTGTTTTTTTTGATTTTATTTCAATATGGTTAAGCCCCAGGTTTTTAAATGCATATACCCTGCCCAATACAATTTTGGTTTGAGCATCACAATTTTCAGAGTTAAGGGATGCTCCCAAATACATGAGAAAGAATAACAAATATTTTGGAGAGTAACGGGCAAGCATGTGACCTAAATATTTGGGGATTCTTCAATTGGAACGATCGAATCCTGCTCGCTATTGAATCTTACAAATGGATTTATAAAAAGAATCAGCAGGTTAATAGAATAGTAACAGATAAATGAGAGTGCTATTGTCCCCAAAAAGAATACTATGGCCATGAGAATATTATCAGCAAGCAGGTTAATGTAAGCATCAAAATTAAGTGTTGTAAAACTGATTTCAGGTGCTTGCTGAATGAAGTAGTAGAAAATTTTCATCGTCATAAGATTTTGATTTATAGATACAAGTTACGATCGATCATATATAAATACAAATAACTATAAAGATATTTATATCCTAATAGTAGTGATTTACATAAGAGAAATTGAATGTTGTAAGGAGATGAGCGAAAAATAATACGTTTATAAAAAGCAGGGTAGTCCAATACCACCTTCCTGTTTTAACGACTTATAGAAGTGTTGATACCTCATCAATGGTTTAAAATATTGAACTTATGTACTAACCAATGGAATGGTTTTATGCGGCTATTTACTATAAAACAGAATTCGAACAAATATCAAGACTGTTCGAAGGCAGCAGGAGTAATGTCCAAAATCAAAAATCGCATTCTGAATGTGTATTAGAAATGATGTGTGTAATGGTTTAGTTGTATTATTTGCTTAAAATTGAAACTAAAGGTTTACAAATCATGTAAAAACAGGATACAACTCTTTTTATACGATTTATGACAAATCGTACTGTATTTGATTCATTTTAACCTTTAAAATAGTCATCATGCCAGTTAAAAAATTGAAAGCCTTTCTCGATGAAAACAATGTAAAGTATGTAACCATTAAGCACTCGAATGCCTATACGTCTCAGGAGATTGCAGCTAAAGCTCATGTTTCGGGTAAAGAATTTGCCAAGACCGTTATCATAAAGGTTGATAAAAAAATGGCCATGACAGTTCTGCCGGCTTCGTACCACCTGGATTTCGATTTGTTGGTCGAAATTTTCGGCACTCCACGTGTTTCATTGGCTACCGAAGAGGAATTTAAATATTTATTTCCCGATTGCGAAGTGGGAGCTATGCCCCCCTTTGGTAATTTGTACGACATGGAAGTTTATGTTGCTGAAGCACTTGCAGAAGACAAAGAGATAGCATTTAATGCCGGAAATCATACCGAGATGATACGATTAAAATATACCGATTTCGAACGATTGGTTCAACCCAGGGTTTTCAAGTTTTCGTGGAAAACGGTTTCATTTCCCGGCGATCCAAGCGAAAGGTGGGCGATGGATTAATCCCGTGATACATATTCATTTTTGGAACCTTTGCGAAGTATTGACACATCATAAGGGACTACAACTACGTGGCGAAGTGTCAAAATATCATTCAGATTTAAATCACATATTTATTTCCCTCTTGCGCTGCTTCTACATTCTCAAATACCTCTTTTGCTTCAGAAACAAAGTCCTGTGTATTTTTAAAGCGCGCTGAAAAGTGACCGAGCAATAGTTTTTTGGCACCTGAAAGCTTCGCTATCTCGGCCGCCTCCCGGGCTGTTGAATGCAGGGTTTTTGCCGCCATTTCTTTTAGCTTATTCAGGAAAGTTGACTCGTGGTATAACAAATCAACGTTTTTGATAATCGCTGCGATAGGCGGATGAAATGCCGTATCGGTACAAAAGGCATATGCCTTCGGTTCCGGGGCAGGAATACACAATTGCTCGTTGGAAATAATTCTTCCATCTGCGCTCGTAAAATCGGCACCAGCCTTAATGTTCTTTATTTGAACAATTGGAATTCCGTAAGCCTTTATCATTTCTTTTCGGATGTTGGCAGGCCTCTTTTTTTCCCTGAAAAGAAATCCGCACGTGGGAATGCTGTGTTTTACCGGAAAGGAAATTACTTCGAGTTTTTTATCCTCGAAAACAGTATTTGGCTTTTTGAAGTTTAAGGGGTGAAAAATGGGTTTTACAGACTGTTCCCCACGAAGGTAATCCAATTGTGGTTGAATTAAATCTTTTAGCTCCGAAGGGGCGTAGATGTGTAAATCATGCTTTATCCCCATCAGGTTCATGGTTGAAATTAATCCAACCAAACCATAAAAATGGTCACCGTGCAGGTGAGAAATAAAAATGTGGTGAATTTTAGCAAAACTAATTTTATTTCGACGGATTTGAATCTGTGTTCCTTCGCCGCAATCGATTAAAAAACAACGCCCAGGTACTTCAAGTACCTGGGCGGTTGGATATCTATTGGAAGTTGGTAATGCTGAATTGCTACCTAGTATGGTTAATTCGAAAGGCATTCTGTATTTACAGATTTTCTTTCTTTTCCAACAACTCCTTTGCTTCTTCTTCTGTTTTTGTAATTAACAAAACGGTATGAAGCATCGAAATTTGTACCAGGTTCTCCACATCGGGTTGTAAACCGCAAAGAATAAAAGTTCCTATTGCATCTTCACAGATGCGGTTGGCAACTAAAACAGCCCTCAAACCTGACGAATCGCAGTAGTTTACACTGCTAAGATCAAGGACGATGTTTTTTTCCCCTTTATTGTTTACAACAACCAGTTCCGATTTAAGGTCGGGTGCGTTGTTTGTATCTAGTCTGTCGGCGTTTACTTTAACTAAAGTATACGTTCCGCTGTTTCGAATTTCGAATGCCATGCTTCAATTTACGAAATTCAGTTTAAATACACCAACTGCTTATTTATCTTTTTTCTCGTCCTTCTCCATTTGCGACTTTAATGCAGCTAATTCACTGATGTCGCCAAGAGTTGTTTTCTCGATATTATCGCTAACCGATTTCATCGCACGTTTGTTTGTACGTGATTGAGTTTTGCGTTTTTCGCCTTCCTCGGCGCGTTTAACATCTTCGAAAATTCTGGAGTGAGAAACGATGATTCGCTTCGCTGACTTGTTGAACTCGATAACTTTGAAGTCCAGTTTTTCGTCTTGCTTCACTGAATTCCCGTCTTCTTTCACCAGGTGACGAGGAGTTGCGAATCCTTCAACACCGTATGGAAGTGCAATAACGGCACCTTTGTCCATCAACTCAACCACAGTTCCTTCGTGGATAGAGTCGGAAGTGAAGATAGTTTCGAATACATCCCATGGATTTTCCTCCAACTGCTTGTGACCAAGGCTTAAACGACGGTTATCTTTGTCGATGTCAAGTACAACAACTTCGATTGGTTCGCCAATGGCTGTGAATTCTGAAGGGTGTTTGATTTTTTTCGTCCAGCTTAAGTCTGAAATGTGAATCAATCCATCAACACCTTCTGAAATTTCTACAAATACACCAAAGTTGGTGAAATTGCGAACTTTAGCAGTGTGTTTACTTCCAACGCCAAATTCAGTATCGATATTTGCCCATGGATCTTCTTTCAATTGTTTGATTCCAAGAGACATTTTGCGCTCATCACGGTCTAAAGTAAGAATTGAAGCTTCAACTTCGTCGCCAACGCTCAAGAAATCCTGTGCGCTACGCAAGTGCTGGCTCCAGCTCATTTCTGAAACGTGGATCAAACCTTCAACACCTGTTGCAATTTCAACAAATGCACCGTAGTCGGCAATAACAACCACTTTACCTTTTACTTTGTCGCCAACTTTTAATTCACCATCCAGGTTATCCCAAGGATGAGGAGTCAATTGTTTAAGACCAAGTGCGATACGTTTTTTGTCATCATCGAAATCAAGAATTACAACGTTCAATTTTTGGTCTAATTCTACAATTTCGCTTGGGTGAGAAATACGTCCCCATGAAAGGTCGGTGATGTGGATCAATCCGTCAACTCCACCAAGATCCATGAATACACCATAAGAAGTAACATTCTTAACCGTTCCTTCAAGAACTTGTCCTTTTTCAAGTTTTGCAATAATTTCTTTTTTCTGTTGTTCCAGCTCAGCTTCGATAAGCGCTTTGTGAGAAACAACAACGTTACGGTATTCGTGGTTAATTTTAACAACTTTGAATTCCATTGTCTTACCAACAAATACATCGTAATCGCGAATAGGTTTAACATCAATTTGCGAACCTGGCAAGAATGCTTCAATGCCAAATACGTCTACAATCATACCACCTTTTGTGCGGCATTTGATGTATCCCTTGATGATTTCATCGTTTTCAAGCGACTGGTTAACACGCTCCCAGGAACGAGTAGCGCGAGCTTGTTTGTGCGAAAGGATCATCTGTCCTTTTTTGTCTTCTAAGCTTTCGATGTATACATCTACAGTATCACCAATTTTAAGCTCCGGGTTGTAGCGGAATTCGTTAACGCTAACAATACCATCAGACTTATAACCAATGTCAACAACTACTTCGCGTTTGTTTAACGAAATAACTTTTCCTTCAATCACTTCTTTTTCAGAAACGGTGTTTAAAGTGTCGTTGTAAAGGGTTTCAAAATCACCTCTTTCGTCTACTGAATAAGTATCAGTTCCAGCTTCAAGGCTTTCCCAGTCAAAATCAGTTTCTGCTTCTGGCGAAGTTTTAGGTGTTTTGTCTTCTTTTTTTGTTTCAGCTTTAGGAGCTTCTGCTTTTTCTTCAGCAACAACTTCTTCAGTCGCTGCCTCAGTAGTTTCAGCAACAACTTCTTCTACTGCAACTTCCTCAGTTTTTTCTTCGGCTACAACCTCTTCAGTTGCCACTTCAGTAGTCTCTGTAACTACTTCTTGTTTTTCATCCTGAACAGGTGCTTTTACCTCTTCTTGCTCAAGATTTTCTTTTTTCTCTTCTGTCATGTAATTCGAATTAAATTAATGAGTTAGACTTTATATTTATTTAAATGCGGGCGCAAAATTAAAACTTAATTCAATTAAAACAAAAAATCTGATGTATTTTATTGAATAACAGAACAATTACCACCTAAAAATAAGATTTAATAAGCGCTGAAAATATTCGATTGAGAGTGAACCGTTTTTATAAGCTTGTTGGCATGGTATCTTTTATTAATTTTGAACTCCAATTGTAAGTTCTATGAAAAGAATATTAGTAACTGGTGGTGGAGGATTCTTCCTGTGAAATTTCACAGGACAAGTTGAGGACAAAAGCTGATCACATAAAATAAATTGATGAAAAGAATATTAGTAACTGGTGGTGCAGGATTCATCGGATCTCACTTATGCAAAAGACTACTCGACGAAGGAAACGAAGTGATTTGCATCGATAATCTGTTTTCGAGTTCGAAGAACAAAATAGTTCCATTGTTGAGTAATCCATATTTCGAGTTCGTCAGGCACGATGTAATTATGCCTTTTTACGTTGAGGTGGATGAAATATATAATCTGGCCTGCCCCGCTTCACCAATTCACTACCAGGTGAATCCCATAAAAACCATAAAAACTTCGGTAATGGGTGCAATTAATATGCTGGGAATCGCAAAACGTGTAAAGGGAAAAATTTTACAGGCTTCAACAAGTGAAGTATACGGCGATCCGCATATTCATCCACAAACTGAAAATTACTGGGGGAATGTGAATCCCATTGGAGTACGATCGTGTTACGACGAAGGAAAGCGATGTGCCGAATCGTTGTTTGTTAATTATCACAAACAAAATAAGGTAAATATTAAAATTGCCCGCATATTCAATACCTATGGCCCGAATATGGAATTGAACGATGGAAGGGTAATTTCGAATTTTATTGTTCAGGCCTTAAAAAACGAAGACATCACCATTTATGGTGACGGAACACAATCGCGTAGTTTTCAGTTTGTTGACGATCTGGTGGAAGCATTGATCCGTTTAATGGGAACTTCTGATAAGTTCATTGGTCCGGTAAATCTGGGTAATCCTGTGGAATTCACGATGCTGGAATTGGCAAATTTGGTATTGAAACTAACCGGAAGCAAATCAAAAGTTGTACATTTGCCACTGCCAAAAGACGACCCCATTCAGCGTCAGCCCGATATTCGTTTGGCAAAGGAAAAACTGTATGGCTGGGAACCTAAGGTTCAGTTGGAAGAGGGATTACTCAAAACAATAGAATATTTCGACCAAATACTTAAATACGAATAACATGAAACAGTCGAGACAAAGGATTTATACATGTGTCTTCGATCCTGAGTCTTGATTCAAAGCTGAATACTATGAAAGGAATCATTTTAGCCGGAGGCTCCGGAACTCGCCTTTATCCGATTACCCGTTCAATTTCAAAACAAATAATCCCGGTTTACGATAAACCCATGATCTATTATCCATTATCGGTATTAATGCTTGCAGGCATTCGGGAGATATTAATTATTTCGACACCGCAGGATATTGGGCTGTACGAGAATCTTTTTGGTGATGGTTCGCAGCTGGGATTAAAGCTTTCCTATAAAATTCAACCTTCACCCGATGGTCTGGCACAGGCATTCATCTTAGGAGAAGAATTTATTGGAGACGATAATGTTTGTATGGTATTGGGAGACAATATTTTTTATGGTTACAAATTTCGAAGAATACTGGAACAGGCGGCAACTCTGGAAGACGGTGCTGTTGTTTTTGGGTACTACGTTAACGATCCTCAACGCTACGGGGTTGTGGAGTTCGATGCGCATGGAAAAGCGGTGAGTATTGAAGAAAAACCGGAAGAGCCAAAATCGAATTATGCGGTAACCGGTTTGTATTTTTATTCGAATGATGTGGTGGGAAAGGCTAAAAACTTAAAACCATCCAAACGTGGTGAGCTTGAAATTACCGATTTAAATCGTTTGTATATGGAAGAGAACAGACTTAGCGTGAAACTATTAAGCCGGGGTTTTGCATGGCTGGATACAGGAACACATGATAGTTTATTGCAGGCATCAAATTTTATTTCTACCATCGAGCAACGACAGGGCTTAAAAGTTTCGTGTATTGAGGAAATTGCCTGGAAAAAAGGATTTATCAGCAAAGAACAGCTGATCGACCTGGCAAAGCCGTTAAGTAAGAATCAATATGGACAATATCTTTTAAATATTGCAAATAAGAAAACATTTACCTTTTGATTAAGTATTCAACTATTTTTAATGAACATTATTGAGACAGGATTGCCCGGATTGATTGTCATTGAACCGAGGACTTTTGAGGACGACAGAGGTTATTTTTTTGAATCGTACCAACACGAAAGATATTTCGAAGCAGGAATTGTCAAGCCGTTTATTCAGGATAATGAATCGAAGTCGGTTGCTGGTGTTGTGCGTGGATTGCATTATCAGTTAGGCGATTGGGCACAAGCGAAGTTGGTGCGTGTTGTACAAGGGAAAGTGTACGATGTGGCTGTGGATTTACGCAAAGGATCACCATCTTTTGGAAGATGGTTTGGATTGGAATTGGACGAGAATAATAAGAAACAGTTATATGTGCCTCGGGGATTTGCCCATGGTTTTTCAGTATTGAGCGAATCAGCTATTTTTACTTACAAATGTGATAATGTTTACAACAAGGAATCGGAAAGGTCAATAAATCCTTTTGATCCGGCATTGGGAATAGACTGGAAATTAAAAAAAATAAAGCAGATCGTATCGGAGAAAGACCTAAATGCCCCGATGTTTGCCGATGCAGAACTGAATTTTAATTATTAGCATGAAGATTTTAGTAACAGGTGCATACGGACAATTAGGAAGCGAATTAAATATACTTCAGGCAAATTTCCCGGATTGGAAGTTTGTTTTTACCGATGTTGATTCGTTGGATATTACCGATGAAGCCGCTGTTAGAGATATTTTTGGTAAAAATAATTTTGATTTTGTGATAAACTGTGCGGCATACACGGCAGTAGATAAAGCTGAGTCGGATTTGGAAACTGCCAAGAAGCTAAATGCACTGGCACCTGAATTATTGGGGCGTTATTCAAAACAAAACGGAGTCAAACTTATTCATATTTCAACCGACTATGTCTTTGCCGGCGACGGCAATCAACCCTACTCGGAAGAGAATGAGGTTAATCCACAGGGTGTTTATGGTAAAACGAAATTGGAAGGCGAACAAAATTGTGTGCGTGAAAATTCCGAAACAATAGTTATACGTACATCCTGGTTGTATTCTGCATATGGAAATAATTTTGTAAAAACCATTCTTCGACTTGGAAAAGAAAGGGAAGAACTGGATGTTGTTTTCGACCAGGTGGGAACACCAACTTATGCGGCCGATTTAGCTGCTACGATTTTAAGAATAATAGAATCGGATAAGTTTGTGCCGGGGATCTACCATTTTTCAAACGAGGGTGTTGCGAGTTGGTACGATTTTGCCAAGGCCATTTTTGAAATAACAAATGTGGATTGTAAAATAAAACCGGTTTTAAGTGCTCAGTTTCCAACGCCGGCAAAACGACCGCATTATAGTGTGTTAAATAAATCGAAGATACGGTGTATCTTTAAGGTTGAAGTTCCCTACTGGAAAGATAGTTTAACAGTTTGTTTAGATAGATTAGAAAAATAATAAAGATGGAAAATCAAGAGCTACATGAAGTTAGGATGAAAGCAAAGGAATGGCTTTCGGAAACATACGATGAAGAAACAAGAGTAAAAGTACAGCAACTTTTAGACGACAAGGATCCTACAGAGCTAATCGACTCGTTCTACAGAAGTCTGGAATTTGGTACTGGAGGGCTGCGTGGCATTATGGGTGTTGGAACCAACCGAATGAATATCTATACCGTGGGAGCGGCTACACAAGGTTTAAGTAATTACCTGAAAAAGAATTTTGCCGGGCTTGACGAGATTAAGGTTGCCATTGGATACGACTGCCGTAATAACAGCCGTTTATTCTCGGAAACCAGTGCAAAAATTTTTGCTGCTAACGGAATTAAAACATACATTTTCGAGGATCTTCGTCCTACCCCTGAGCTTTCCTATGCCATCCGGGAATTGGGGTGTCAAAGTGGGATCATTCTTACTGCCTCTCATAATCCAAAAGAATATAACGGTTACAAAGCATACTGGGATGACGGCTCGCAGATTGTTGGACCGCACGATGTAAACATTGTAAACGAGGTAGCAAAAATAAAACCCGAAGATATTAAGTTCGATGGTCCCGACGAGTTGATTGAAGTGTTAGGGGAAGAAATGGACAAGAAATTTTTGGCCGAGGTTAAAAAAGTTTCCATCTCGCCTGAGGTAGTTGAACGCCATAAAGACATAAAGATTATCTATACGCCCATTCATGGTACAGGAGTGAAATTGATTCCGGCTGCTCTGCGCGAGTTTGGCTTTCAAAACATTATTAATATTCCTGAGCAGGATGTGGTAAGTGGTGATTTCCCTACCGTCGTTTCTCCGAATCCTGAAGAAACTGCAGCCATGGAAATGGCAACCAATAAAGCGGCTGAAGTGGATGCCGATGTTGTGATGGCTTCCGATCCCGATTCGGACAGAATAGGAGTGGCAGTTAAAAACGACAAAGGTGTTTACACCATTATTAATGGTAACCAGACAGCCTTGCTTTTCTTCTATTATATTATCGTGAAAATGAAGGAAGCAGGAAAGCTGGCTGGCAATGAATTTGTGGTGAAAACAATCGTTTCTACCGAGATGATTGCAGAAGTGGCACGCCAGAATAACCTTGAATATTTTGATGTGTACACGGGCTTTAAATATATTGCGGAAGTAATTCGTGAGTTGGAAGGCAAGAAAAAATACATTGGTGGTGGTGAAGAAAGTTTTGGTTTTATGCCATCGGATTTTGTTCGCGATAAGGATGCTGTTTCTTCCTGTGCTTTAATGGCTGAAATTACTGCCTGGGCAATCGATCAGGGGAAAACTTTATATGAATTACTACAGGATATCTACCTGGAGTATGGTTTCTCGCGCGAAAAAATGAAATATGTGGTTCGCAAGGGAAAAACGGGTGCCGAAGAAATTCAGAAAATTATGACCAATTTGCGTGCTAACCCACCAGAAGTATTGGGCGGTTCTCCAATGGAGTGGGTGAAAGATTACTCCATCTTAATGGCAAAAAACCTTATTACCGGCGAAGAGCAGAAAATAGATCAGAAAATTACTGCCAATGTGCTTCAGTTTTTTACACAGGACGGAACAAAAATTTCAGTTCGTCCATCGGGAACAGAACCTAAAATTAAGTTCTACTTCGAAACAAGGGGTGAATTAAACTCCCGCGACGAATTTGATGCCGCCGAGCAAAAAGCTGATGCAAAAATCGATGCCATCATGGAAGAACTGGGTTTGTAGTTTAACAATATTAAGTTCATTGAAAACCATGGGAATTACGCTTTTCTCCTTCGGTGAGAGGGCTTTATAACAAAAGATTGTTTACCTAAATCAATAAAAATGAAGATTAAATTTTTGACTATGGCTCTGCTGTTTACAGCCGGGTTAACCTGGGCTCAGGATAAAGATGAGTCTGTGCAAATGAAACCCCAAATGACTGAAATCTGGGATCCGGAGGTTCATATTATTACTCCGGGAGAAACTCCAATGGATGCACCTTCCGATGCCATTGTACTATTCGATGGAACCGATCTGGGACGTGAGTGGACGAACAATTCGGGAGGAGAACCCGGTTGGCTGGTTGAAGATGGATGCGCAACAGTAGTGCGTGGACAAGGCATTATCAAAACGAAACGTGTTTTTGAAGATTTTCAGCTACACATAGAATGGAGAACTCCAGCAGAAGTGAAAGGTGAAAGCCAGGGCCGCGGAAACAGTGGTGTATTCCTTCAGGCGCGCTATGAAGTGCAGGTGCTTGATAGCTATGATAACCGCACTTACCGCAATGGTCAGGCCGGTAGTTTGTACAAACAATTTCCTCCGCTTGTAAATGCATGTAAAAAACCAGGAGAATGGCAGGTGTACGACATTATTTACACTGCACCACGTTTTAACGACAATGGTACTTTCTTTACACCTCCAACCGTAACGGTATTACATAACGGAGTGTTGGTTCAGAACAATTCGAAATTGCGCGGACCGACGGAGTATATTGGAGTTCCGGAGTATAAAATTAAAAAACATGGTGCCGATGTAATTCAATTACAAGATCATGGAAATCCTGTGAGCTACCGCAATATTTGGATTCGTGAATTGTAATTTGCGCTAAGAGACCATATAAAAACCCGCTTTGGAGAGATTAAAAGACTACAGAGCGGGTTTTATTTTTAGAATACTTGGTTTAAGATCCTGTAATTTATTGAATAGAGCAAAGAGCAAAGAGCAAAGAACCAGTGTTCAGTAAACAGGATATCTGGATTTTCGGATATTCAGATTTTCAGACTTTTTCTCCTTCAAAAATATTCAGCAGGTGAGCCCGTCCGTCCGTCAGCTGACGGACGGACCAGCTGAACTTGCTCCAATCTTTGTATGGTGTACGATCTCCTCCCAATCAGCGCCTAATCCATCTTGTAC
>JBFEWU010000423.1:0-3834 GCA_041546215.1 Draconibacterium sp.
GGCAGAAGAAAAAGCAAATAATGGGGAAAACCTGGAAGAAGTATTGGAAAGTGTAGACAATACACAAGAGGCAAGCTCAGATATCCCGGATACAGAGGAAAAAGTTGAAGAAAAATCATCGAAAAGAAAAAAATCGAAAAAGGATAAAAAAGAAGCACAAATTGAAGAATTAGGAGAAAAGCTTCAGGAAATGCAGGATAAGCACCTGCGTTTGCAAGCCGAGTTCGACAATTTTAGGAGAAGAACCATAAAGGAGAAAGCCGACCTGATTAAATCGGGTGGCGAATCGGTCTTGGTAAATATCCTTCCCGTTATCGATGATTTTGAACGAGCTTTGGATTCATTGAAAGAGGTATCGGACGACGATGCCGGCAAACAGGGAACAACCCTTATTTACAATAAATTCCAGGAATTCCTGAAGCAGAATAACGTAAAGGAAATTGAGGCTCTTCACCAGGATTTTGATGTTGACCTCCACGAGGCATTAACAAAAATTCCGGCTCCGGAAGAGGGCTTGAAAGGAAAAGTTGTTGATGTGATTTCAAAAGGCTATTGCCTGAACGAAAAGGTAATCCGGTTTGCCAAAGTTGTAATCGGAGAATAATTTGACGGAATAAACACGATGGCAAAAAGAGATTATTACGAGGTTTTAGAGGTCAACAAAAACGCCAGTCCTGAGGAAATAAAAAAAGCCTACCGTAAAAAGGCGATTAAATTTCACCCCGATAAAAATCCGGGAGATGCACAGGCTGAAGAAAACTTTAAGGAAGCTGCAGAAGCTTATGAAGTTCTAAGCAATCCGGAGAAGAAGCAGCGTTACGACCAGTTTGGTCACGCAGGAATGGGCGGTGCAGCAGGAGGTGGTTTTGGTGGCGGAGGTTTCTCCGATATCGAAGATATTTTCTCGGCATTTGGCGATATTTTTGGCGGTCACTTTGGCGGATTCGGTGGTTTTGGCGGAAGCGGCGGTAGCCGCGGTCGTGGAGGACGACGTGTAAGCCGTGGATCAGATTTACGGGTGAAAGTAAGACTCAGTCTTAGCGATATTGTTAATGGCGTTGACAAAAAAATAAAAGTAAATAAATACGTCGCCTGTCAGCATTGTAGCGGGACGGGTGCCAAACACGGATCATCTTACTCTACTTGCGGTACTTGCGGAGGCGCCGGCCAGGTAACACGTGTGCAAAACACATTGCTGGGCCAAATGCAAACAACGGCAGCATGTCCAACTTGCCAGGGCGAAGGGAAAATAATAACCGATAAATGTAATCATTGTGTTGGGGAAGGTGTTGTGCGCGACGAGGAAGTAATCAGCATTAAAATTCCTGCAGGTGTTGGCGAAGGAATGCAACTAAATGTTTCGGGAAAAGGAAACATGGGACGACGTGGTGGAGTTAATGGCGACCTGCTGGTTGTGATCACAGAAGAAGATCATAAAGACCTGGTGCGTGACGGCAATAATCTAATATACAACCTTTTCCTTTCGTTTCCCGAAATTACACTGGGAACAACGGCTGAGATACCAACGGTAGAAAGCAAAGTAAAAGTAAAAATTGATGCCGGAACCCAACCGGAAAAAATATTGCGTTTACGCGGCAAAGGTATCCCGGATGTAAACGGATACGGACGTGGCGATTTACTGGTTCGCGTTCATGTTTGGATTCCCAAAAAGCTGAGTAATGAAGAAAAAAGGGCTTTGGAAAAATTACAAGAGTCACCTGGATTTCAGCAAGGCCCTTCTGCTTCTGAGAAGAACTTCTTTCAGAAAATGAAAGATATGTTCGAATAAACCAATATGCATTGGAAATACACAGGCGAATGATTCGGATGAAATTTGTGAAATTAACGTGTCCAATTTGAAACTTTTCCTTCGTTTCACCAGAACTAACTAAAAAGGTTCGGCAATTCATGAATTGCCGAACCTTTTTAGTTTTAATTAATCCCTACTTCTCCACACTATCTTTTAGAATAGTAAGTACTTTAGGAACGTCATTAACTAAACCTGTTGCCGACAATGTTGCACCGGAAAGTGCAGAGATTTCCTTCTTATAACGAATTTCTTTTCCTGCCGTATAATTCTCAAACTGGCTCAACCACTTTCTCGATTTAATTTCTCCGCCATGTTCCGAACGATATTTCAGGATTCTGATTTTTTCGATTTCAAAGTTTTTGTTTACCGACATTACATAGTCGAAAAAATCGTAACGCCCTTTCGCCTCCGTAAAAACAACATAAAAAGTATCACTCTCTCCCCTGCTGAATTCATACAGTGTAATTCGCCCTTCTTTTACACATTCACTCGCGGGATCAATGCTGCCAACAAGTACGATATCCTTTTCTTTTAAGGCAATTTTTGCATAACGCTCAGCCTGTTTCATGGTATAGAATTCAGAGGCAAAAGCCGGGGATACAATAAATAATACGATAAATAAACTTATAATTTTCATACTCTTGCTTTTAGAACCAAATACCTATTCCCATATTGATCTGACCCGAAGTATTATTCAGGGCATTATCATAAAACTGGTAATCAACTTTTATAACTGCTCCTGAAGCTAACCACCAGCCTGCACCAACCGTAATATCAGAACGGTCGTAAGCACCGTTTACTTTCAATCCACCATCGGTTTTTGCATGTGTATTGTATTTCTCGTAACGGATAAAAGGAACCAATTTCTGCTCTGTTCCTGCTGTATGCAACAGGTTGTATCCCACTTCGCCATACCAGCCGAACAAGCGGCTCCCCAGATCTTTCCCGGTAAACTCGTTGTACGAAGCCGTATTTTCCAGATTCGCCACATTTAACTGTCCCCGCGCTTCAAAACCTCCATTTACGTATCGGGCATCAAAACCAATCATATGAATTCCAATACGCGATGAGTCGGCCACCATTTCAGCGGCATTGTTATTCTTTTCCAGGCCATTAAATAAACTCGATTGCGATTTCCCGTTGTAAGTACTAAAACCCAGCTTTAAACCCAAAATACCATAATAATCTATTTTAGTGGCCAATGTGGGTGAACTCATGAAAGACTCGGCTCCTTTTTGCCGGCCTTTACGCAAGGCATCAGTACCGCGGAATTTACCTCCACCATCGAAACCGTTAAAACCATTCATTACATAAAGCTGGTATTTCAATGCAGCATTATCAAGTCTCCCGGTAACTCCAAAACCGATTTCACGCCAGGTTGTTGGCACAATTTTACTGTCGAGGTTTGGGCGCTCTACTCCATTGAATGTCGGAGGCTCATGATATTCATTTACAATGCCCATGGGAACCAACATTAAGCCTCCTCGCAAATCGAGCCAGGGTAAAACTTTGTGGTTTAAAAATGCCTGCTCAACGTAAATCTCTTTTACATGCTCTAATTCTATTTCAGTAACAAAATTGGTTCGCTCGTTAAAACGGTAACCAAATAACAATACCAATCTATGAACATCAAGTTTAGCGTTGCTCTGTTGACTGTCTTTAACAGGCTGATTAAAATCCATTTGTGCATAGCCTCCGATCTGAACTTTTGAATCGGATTTTGAAGAAAGAACATCGGCTGTATTTTGGGGACTAACCTGGGCACCCGCATAAGTAAACAGGCCCAATACAATTAGTAGAATTAAATACTGTTTCATTGTTCACAAAATTTTAAATCGGGTGCCAAAGATAATGGAAGTTATCTTAATTTATTCTAAATTAATATTAAATCTGCCATTTTCAAATTATCCTCTAAATTACATGATAAAAAAACTAATAAAAGAGTGATTACTGCCAGTGAATACTTCATTTATCCAGTATTTTAAGATTTACCGATTTATACAGTCATTTTGCCGATTATCCTA
>JBFEWU010000538.1:0-2465 GCA_041546215.1 Draconibacterium sp.
CCGGTTCACCTATCAAGGAATATATTCAATGCAATACTTAAACAAGGCGGAGAAAAGGTACGATACACCGTTTACCCAGGAGTGAAGCATAATAGTTGGGAAAATGTATCGGAAGAAAAAACATTGAAGACCTGGTTGTTTAAACAGGAAAAAGGAAAAACTGCCAGCACCCCGGATAAACCGAAAGGATTAACTATCGAACAAAATCAGCTGGATAATATATTAAGGTGGAAAATGCCGGGTAATATATCTAATAACGATAATGAAATCTGGTATTACATTATACTTAGGAATGATGAAGTATTAGCCGAAGTAGATGGAGATGTTAGCATGTATACAGATAATGTTTGGGTGGATAACGAGTATTATAGCTATAGATTAATTGCGGTTAATTATTATTTCAAAAAATCAGAATCCACTGAAACAGTTAGAATTAGAAAATAACAAGGCATAATAATGTAATTGCAAAGCGGGTTTCAGCGGGTAATTCAACCGCAGCCCTCCGTTTCAACACCGCCAATTCGTCTTTGACGATTGACGGAAAATTTGAAATATTGAATAAACGAATTGGCTCCGTACGGTTTTGAAAGTTCGTCACTTTTAATCCCGCACTCCACTTACATAAACCGGTTGGCAACAAGTTAAGAACTTTATTGGACAATAAATATGAAAGTACTACCACACAAAACTGAAAGATTACATTCACTGGATTCTTTGCGGGCGATTATGATGTTACTGGGAATTGTTATCCATTCAGCTATTCCCTATATGGTTACTGAGTTCGGTTTCATTAAAGACCCGAATGCTACACACATATCTATTGATGTCATTTTTGCTTTAATACACTCCTTTCGTATGCCTGTTTTTATGGTTGTCGCAGGTTTTTTTGGAGCAATGCTATTTTATGAAAGAGGCCCATTAAAAATGCTAAAAAACAGAGCCTCAAGGGTTCTATTTCCCTTTATTGTATTTCTCTTACTTCTTTATCCGACTCTTATGTTTTCTCGGATCTATGCATACGCAACCTTTGCGGGAAGTAATCATGCCATGGCAGAAGCTGCTGCATATTTCTCAGGCTTTCTTACTTTTTTACCTGATACCACTTGGCATCTTTGGTTTTTGTACTACCTTGTTTTTTTTACAATAAGTGTAATACTATTGGTTTTAGTGTTCAAAAAATTACCAATTGTATCCATAAAGATTTCACAGACTTTTAATTGGGTTTTTCAAAAGCCATTTTAAAGAGTTTTTGTTTTTGCAGGAATGACTGGAGTTGTCTTTTTAATATTGGGTGATTCATCCATACAGCATTCTAACTCTTTTATACCTGATATAAACGTCTTCATCTTTTATTTCTCTTTTTATATGGTTGGCTGGGTTTTATTCAAGTCTAAACATCTATTGGCTGGTTTTAAGCAATTAGATTGGATGTGTACTATTTTAGCTCTTGTACTATTTGCTGTAGGTCTGGCTATAGGCCCTTTAAAACTTATAGATACAAAGCTATATCAAGACATTGCTAATGTTATCGTTCAATCTCTGGTCATATGGTTATTTATTTTCGGGATTACCGGATTATTTATGCGGTATGCCAGTAATCACTCTGCCAGAATGAGATACATTTCAGATGCTTCTTATTGGGTGTATTTGGTGCATTATACGTTAACCATTTATATTGCCCCATTACTTTTTGGTTGGAACGTGCACGCAATAATTAGATTCACGACTGTGATGATTAGCACAACTATCATCTCATTTGCAACCTATCATTATTTCGTAAGAAGCACATTTATAGGTAAGTTTTTGAACGGTAGAAAATACTCAAGAAAAATAGCTGACATAAGAAATCTAGAAGAATTGAGACATTTAAAACCTGCTTTGGAAAAATAAAACAAGTTGCCAATAATGACAAAATGGTCTGAAATAAATGAACTTTGGAATTATGATCGAATGTTAGTGAAATTTTTGAAGAGCATGTAAAGATGGTAGACTAATATAAACGTGACCCTCAATTAATAATTATCGCCAATTCCATTAACAATTGCAAATTTGCAAAAATGAACCTGGACGAACTTTTCTTAGTTTTTAAAAGGCAGTTTTTAAGCTTCTCAAAGAACTATATTACAAGCACAAAGATTCTAAATATATGTATTGAGATATTATAAAAATATTATCCAGTACCAGTGTTCAATCAAGAAATTTTAAAGCGTTTTGCGGATGAGGGGAAGATACGTTGGCTAGGTTGCGATCATCCCAACTATTGCAACCTAGTTAACATGCTTTTACAGTTGGTTCAACTTGGGGAACAAGTTGAACTAACTGGCTAAACAATATTCAAAAATTGGTTGCATAGCTTAACTTAACGCGAGCTTTTTGTTGCAAATCCAGTTTGGACTCGGAAGCACATAAAAGCCATAAATTATACCTACAGATTAACCGAATTGTCTATTTAAAAATTTATTGCC
>JBFEWU010000319.1:0-5416 GCA_041546215.1 Draconibacterium sp.
CACATCAGGTTTTTAACTAAATTTAAAGGAAGCTTTGCATTTCTGGCTTGTAATTATCAGTAATTAGAAGGATTCAAATAACTTTTTAATCCAGTATCAATAATGAAATGTATTTTTCCCGTTTTTCACCGCTCCCTGTTTTTAAGCTTCTTATTAATAGCCATAGTTTTACTGCATGTTCAATGTGAGACAGACCCGCCTAAGGGATTTTCAGAAGACTATAATCCCACTACATCGAATGATGGTAAGTCAATTGCATTTGTTTCAGAAAGATTGGGATATCCCGCATTGTATGTTATGGATAATAATGGGAGAAATCAGCAAAAAATCTCTCCTGACTCGCTTTCTGTAAGCGATCCAGACATGTCACCTGACGGATCTAAAATAGTATTTACATCGAGAGTACATGAAATTGAGCAGATTTTTATAATAACTTCAAATGGTCAAGACCTTAAACAGCTCACAAATAAAAATATTTCAGGATTTCAGCCTGTATTTTCCCCTGATGGATCCAAAATAGCTTTCGTTCGCCGGGAAAAAGGTGCGTTATCCATTGTTCAAATGAATAGTGATGGAAGTAATGAAGAGCAATTGACATCCAATCAATTCAACGATTATACACCGGCATGGTCACCCGACGGATCTAAAATCCTGTTTGTGTCATCGAGAAGCGGTGATGGCATGGGAGAAATTTATGAAATGAATGCTGATGGCACGAATCAAATGCTGTTTGCTGATCATTTAGAACATTTAGTGGGCCCCGTTTGGTCACCCGACGGAAAGAAAGTTATAGTCAGATTGTGGTCAAACACCGATTCCACCTGGGATTTATACCTTATGAACTCAGATGGATCTCAAATGCAGAATTTAACCAATTCGCCTCTAATTAATGAGAACAATCCCGTTTGGTCGGGCGACAGTAAGAGAATCTACTTTGACACGGATGAAAATTTTGCACATGATATTTATTTGTTGGACCTCAATTCAAAACGGAAAGTCAACATTACCAGGCAAAGTACACTTCCAGGAAAATGGTTAAAAGATGTAAAATACGGAGAATTTGATCGAAATGTGATGGATCTCTGGTTGGTAGATTCCAAAAATCCTGCTCCCCTGGTCATTTATTATCATGGTGGTGGATTTAGAGCTGGTGATAAGAGTTCAGTAGATAAAAACCTGCTTTATAAACTGATGTCTAAAGGGATCTCAGTTGCGGCAGTGAATTACCGATATTCAACTACTGCTCCTTACCCTGCACAGCTGAAAGATTGTTCCAGGGCATTACAATATATCAGGTATCATTCAGAAGAGTACAACATAGACTACGAAAATATAGCTGCTACTGGCGGATCAGCCGGAGCTGTGATATCCATGTGGCTTGCATTTCGGGATAATATGGCAGATCCTGAAGATCAAGATCCTGTCTTGAGAGAATCCACAAGGATTAAGGCTGCAATACCTATTGCAGGTCCGGCATATATGGACCCTGACAGGCATTTCGAACTATTTAAAACCGATCAGATACAACCACCGATCTTTCTGCTCTTTGGAGTAAAAGGCATCGAAGACTTTAAGGATCCGGAAATTCTGAAATTATCCCGGGACGCCAGCCCGTTGGATCATTTGACATCAGATGATCCTCCGGTTTCTTTGTATTATGGAGCAAACGAACCCTTGCCAGAGAATCCTCCATTTCAACTGACGGTACATCACGCATTGAATGGAATTGTGATTAAGGAAAAATGTGACAGCTTAGGCGTAGAATGCCACTTATCATTAAGTGATTTTTCAAAAACTCCCATTAACGAATTTTTAAGTTTTTTAAGTGAAAAATTTGAAATGGACACCTTTTAAATACTTTGCAACAATAAGAGACTAAACGCATTTGTCACCGCCAAGGCGCAAAGATTATTCAGAGAAGCTTTAACGTACAGCTATGAATCAAAGCTGAAAAAAGTACGATAAGGAGTAGGGAACAAACCTCATCGGTAAGAATATCATTTGCACAAATAGAAAAACCATAAAATGACATCTAAGTTTTTTCAGAAATGATTAACTTACAGGTTCATTGTATTCTTATAACCTGGAATATGAATAAAAACCAGTTTTCAAAATCAAAGGGCAATATGGCTCCGACAGAAGGTCATATGTCCAGGCGAAATTTTTTGAAAGTTTCAGGGGCAGGACTTTTTATACTCTTTCCGCCCGGAATGTTTGGAATCTTTGATCAGCAACAAAGGGGGCGAAGTTATCCTACTGACTTAAATGCCTACCTTAAAATTGGAGAGAACAACCGTGTTACCCTGTTTTGTAGTAAAATAGAAATGGGGCAGGGTATTTACACTTCGATGGCCCAAATATTGGCCGAAGAACTTGAGGTGTCGTTGGATTCGGTTGATATGGTGATGGGAGATACGATGCTTTGTCCCTGGGACAGCGGAACAACGGGTTCAAGAAGTACAAAATATTATGGCCCGCCACTTCGAAGGGCCGGGGCAGAGGCCAGGGCAATAATGATTCAGATGGCATCTGAAAAGCTTGGCGTAACTTCGGAACTTTTAGTAGTTAAAAATGGTGTAGTAAGTGATAAAACAAAAGCAACAAATAAAATCTCCTATGGTGAACTGGTTCAAGGAAAACATATTGAAAAACATATCATTGATGTACCAGCAAAACCATTATCCGAACATGCGATTTGCGGCAATCCGACAAGGAGAACCGATGCCAGGCAAAAAGTAACGGGACAGGCAAAATTTACCGGAGATATTCAACTGCCCGGAATTTTACACGCCAGGGTTCTTCGTCCACCGGCTCATGATGCTCAACTCATATCTGTTGATGTAAGCAAAGCTGAAAAGATAAACGGGACCACCGTAGTTCAGGAGGCGGATCACCTGATAGCAGTATTGCATGAAAATCCGGAAATGGCAGAACGTGCACTCTCGTTAATCGTTGCCCGGTGGGAGGAAGATGAGCCAAATGCGGATAACCGGACGATTTTTGATTACCTGAAAAAAGCTGCACCGGGAGGACGTGTCTATGTGGAAAAGGGAAATCCGGAAGAGGGGAGATCCTCATCAAAAAAAAGAATTGAATCGGAATTTCATAATCATTACGTTGCTCACGCTCCCATCGAACCATATACTGTGCTTGCCCAAGTCAGAGACGATGAGGCAACTATTTGGGCTTCCACCCAGGCTCCTTTTCGCGTGCAGGCAACTGCGGCTGAAACGTTGAATATACCGGCAGAAAAGGTACGCGTGATAACACCATTCGTTGGCGGAGGATTTGGTGGAAAGAAATCGGGCCGGCAAATAAGTGAAGCTGTCCGCCTGTCGAAATTAACGGGTCGTCCGGTGCAGCTAGCCTGGACCAGAAGGGAAGAGTTTTTTTACGATGCTTTTCGTCCGGCAGCTGTGGTTCAGTTAAAATCAGGGTTAAATGATAATGGCAGGATTACTTTTTGGGAGTGCGATATTTTGTTTACCGGATCCAGAAGCTCAGAGCCGATCTACAACATTCCAAATTTCAGTGTAAAAACACACAGCCGCGGCGGAGTGCATCCGTTTGGAACCGGTGCATGGCGGGGGCCGGGGAGTAATACCAATGTTTTTGCAATGGAATCGCACACCGATATTCTTGCTCAGGCTGCTGGAATGGATCCTTTGCAATTCCGGTTGAAAAACCTGGCAGATAAAAGGATGATCCAGGTGCTCGAAGCCGCAACAGCAAAATTCGGTCAAAACTTTCAGCCCGGCCCAAGTGGAAAGGGTTATGGAATTTGCTGTACGAATTACCTGAATACCTATGTTGCTACAATTGCCCAGGTAACAGTGAATAAAGCAACGGGTGAAGTGAAAGTAAATCGAGTGGTGTGTGCGCAGGACATGGGTGAAATCATAAATCCGCATGGTGCGAAAATGCAGATTGAAGGTGGAATTACCATGGGACTCAGCGCGGTGTTATTTGAAGAAGTTGAATTCAGAGGTGGAAGTATACTGACAAGAAATTTTGATTCCTATCGTATTACCCATTTCTCTGATGTTCCACCGGTTGATGTTGTGCTGGTCAATAATCCTGAGATTCCACCCCAGGGTTGTGGCGAACCGGCTATAACAACGGTAGGTGCTGCCCTGGCCAATGCCATATTCGATGCGGTTGGTGCACGAGTATATACATTACCGATAACACCTGAACGAATTTTGGCAGCGTTGGATTAATTTAAGGGCATGTTCTGATTGACAGGGCTTTATGGCGGTGTATTGTGTGAAGAAGTTTTTCGAGAATTGGCTTGGGGCATTACTTTATGTAAAAGATTTGTCCCGGCAAACCAGGGATTATTTGTTGAACGATACGTAAAATTCAATAAAAAGAATGGAGAATATTCTAAACGAAAAATACATGTATCCGAACCTTGTAAAACGTATTCAAAAAAATGAGAACTGTGTTTTAGCCACGGTAGTTGAAACGCATGGCTCTGCTCCGCAAAAACCGGGCAGCTCTGCAGTTTTTAGCAAGAATGATTTAATCGGTGGGACCGTGGGCGGCGGCATAGTGGAATACAACATACAAAAAGAAGCCGCAGATGCACTCAGTTCCAAAAAGTCCCGGTATTTCAGGTTTGAACTGGATGATGAAATGGCGGATGATAATTCTGTGATCTGCGGAGGAGGTATGAATATATTGCTGGATGCGACTCCCGAAAAGCATTTAGCAGCATTCGAAGCATTAACAGAGTCGTATAAAAACAGAATACCGGGAGTACTTGTGACAATGGCATATCCCGATGTGAAAGAAGATTTTGTAATTGAGCGAACCTGGATTAACAGAAACAACTTTACCAGGAAAAGTGAAAGATTTGCGAAGGAATTGAAGCAGAAGATAGAATATCTGTTGGAGCAATTTCCCTCATGTGCATTCTCTGAGATAGTTCGTCATACATCACCGGAATTTGAGGATAGCTATATTTTCCTGGAAGGTATTGTTCCCCAACCCAGGTTGATCATTGCCGGAGCGGGCCATATAGGTAAAGCTTTGACTCAACATGGTAAACTTCTGGATTTTGAGGTAATTGTATGGGATGACCGCGAGGAATATGCGAATGGAAAAAATATTCCTGATGCCGATGTGGTGATGTCAGGTGAATTGAATAACACACTTGGAAAGCTGATTCCCGGGCCCGATACTTTTATTGTAATCGCAACACGAGGTCATAAGAATGATTCGGAAGTGTTGAAAAAGTTTCTTCATTCAAAAGCAGGTTATATTGGAATGATTGGAAGCAGGAAAAAAATTGCGAAGGTCAAGGAGCAATTCATAAGAGAAGGTTGGTCAACCACGGAACAGTGGGAAAAAATCCATGCCCCCATTGGCCTCAGCATAAATTCTGAAACGGTTCAGGAGATTGCGATTAGTA
>JBFEWU010000495.1:0-3110 GCA_041546215.1 Draconibacterium sp.
GCTTACCGGGTTTTGGACAGGAATGGAACGAACAAATATCAAAAGATTACGGAGGACAAAATATAAAAGATCTGCTAACGGCCATTGATGAAATGGCAAAAGAACCTTTTGTCGATGAAACCAGATTGGGAGCCGTTGGTGCAAGTTATGGCGGATACTCGGTAATGTACCTGGCCGGGAATCATGATAAACGATTCAGTGCTTTTATCGCTCACGACGGTATTTTTAACTTCGAACACATGTACACTTCAACCGAAGAAATGTGGTTTGTGAATTTCGATTATGGTGGTGCATACTGGGATAGAACCAATGCGGCTGCCCAGCGCTCCTATACTTTTTCACCACATAAATATGTGCAAAACTGGGATACGCCCATCTTAATTGTTCAGGGTGAGAAAGATTTCCGGGTGCCACCCGAGCAGGGAATGGCGGCATTTAACGCAGCTGTTTTAAGGGGCGTACCTGCACAAATGCTCTATCTTCCCGAAGAAAACCACTGGGTACTGCAACCACAAAACGGTATTTTATGGCAAAGGGTATTTTTTAACTGGTTAGATAAGTGGTTGAAATAGAGATGTCTTAACGGCTGTAATTAAACTTCGTGCTTTTTGTGAATTACAGTGTAATGGACTCAACTTGTTACGAGTCACAAGGCTTGTTTCACAGGTAAAAAAATGGAGTTAAAAGGAAACAATTTTAGATTGATCTGACTTGCATGCCTTTCAGCCAGAGGAATGGCAGCATTCCTTACCCCTCGATAATTTTTTTAATCATCTTTCGGTGTCTAATGATTAATAAAATCATCCTCGTTTCATACAAAACACTATTTTTGAGCAAATATTGAAAAAATCGATCCATGCAAAAGATACACGCAGGTTTTTTGGGTGCCGGAGGAATTGCACAAGCCCATGTTTATTCCATCCAGGCCTTAAAATTTTATTACGGCGACGTTCCTGAAATCATTTTGGAATCAGTCGCCTCGGCACGGCCGGAGAGCAGGGAAGCGTTTGCCGACAAGTTTGGATTCAAAACTGCGCAATCGCCGGAGGAATTTGCCAAAAACGAAAGGATTGAGGCTGTTTTTATTTTGGGGCCCAATAGGGTGCATTTTGAACATTTTGAACTGGCCTTAAAAATGCCGAATGTAAAGTTTATTTACCTGGAAAAGCCGGTATGCTCGTCGCTGGATGAGGAGAAAGAAATGAAACGTTTACTCGAGAATACTGATCCATCAATTAAGATCCAGGTGGGGTTTCAGTATTTGCAAACTTCATCGGTTCGTGAAGGATTAAAATTTTGGAGATCAGGAGAATTGGGCAGAGCGATTCATTTTGATTTGAAATATTACCACGGTGATTATTTGCAGGAAGAATACCGCAAAAAGCGTGTTACGCGTTTGACACCAGCCCCCGATGGTGGCGCTATGGCAGATCTGGGATCGCATGGAATTAGTTTGCTGATGGCTTTCATGGGTAATGATTTACAAATTACAAGTGCTCTACAAGCCGGTAGCTTTGAAGGGGTGCCTGCGGATTCCGACCTGTTTAGCTCCATTTCCTTATTGGAACCGCAAAGTGGTGCGGTTGGGAATATGTCAGCCAGCCGCATAAGTTCGGGAACGGGTGATTTGGTGCACCTGGAAATCTATGCTGAAAATGGCGCCTTTCGCTATTCTTCAAAGAATTCAGAATATTTTGAATATTATGTTGAGGGCTCAAACCAATGGGTGAAACAAATGGTAGGGAGTAATTATAAACCGGTTAGCAGTTTCCCATCGGGTCACGTACCTCCCGGTTGGCTGCGTTCGATGGTGCATGCACATTATCAGTTTTTTACCGGAGATGATGCAGCAGCTTCAATGGCCGATTTAAATCATGGATTGGCTGTGCAGCGTTTGGTACGGGAGACCGCCGATCATTTGGCAGTTTTCAGAGAGAACAGGGATAAGCAGGGGCCACGTTAATGGGCCTGAGTATGACTTTTTTGAACCAAAGGGGACATGCGCAACCCGAATGAGGAGAGGGCATGAACGAGCATAATTGTGATTGATAGAATAGAATGAGTAAGAGAAAAAGTGGAATTTTACTGCATATAACTTCATTGCCGGGAGCTGAGGGAATTGGTACCCTTGGTAAAGAAGCTTTTAGATTTGTGGATTTTTTAAAAGAAAACGGGCAGAAACTCTGGCAGATTTTGCCATTGGGCCCTGTGGGATACGGGAATTCGCCCTACCAGTGTTATTCTGCTTTTGCAGGAAACCCCCTGTTAATTGATTTACACCTGCTGATGGGAAAGGAATTGCTTGCTGAAAAAAATCTGGAAGATATTCCTGTATTCATTAAAAAACGGGTGGATTTTGATAAAGTTGCAGCATGGAAATATCGGGTTTTAAAAAAGGCCTTTTCGAATTTTAATGGAGATGTTTTTCAACGCTTTCAAAACGATTATAATCATTTTTTAAACGAACATGGGTGGTGGTTAAATGACTATGCTTTATTCATGTCGGTCAAACAACATTTCGGTCAAGATGTGATTTGGAGTGATTGGGGAAATGATATAAAATTCAGAGAAGAGGGGAGCCTGGAAAAATGGGGAGAGGAACTGGTAGCCGAAATTGATTACCAAAAGTTTTTGCAATATTTATTTTTTACCCAATGACATAATTTAAAGAATTATGCAAATGATAAGGGAGTTGAGATAGTTGGCGATGTTCCACTTTATGTATCAGGCGATAGCTCCGACGTTTGGGCAAACACCGATGTTTTTTTACTCGATGATGATTTAAAACCCTACGAAGTGGGGGGGGTGCCGCCCGATTATTTCTCCGAAACGGGACAGTTATGGGGAAATCCGGTTTTTAACTGGCCACGGTTAAAAGAACGGAACTATGATTGGTGGATGGCACGATTGCATTTTAACCTGAACATGTTTAACCTGGTGCGGATCGATCATTTTCGGGGACTGGAATCGTATTGGTCGGTTCCGGCAGATGAAACAACCGCAATTCATGGGAAATGGGTGCCGGCGTATGGCAACGAAATGCTGGATTTGATAAAAAGCCAGATTGGTGAATTGCCGTTTATTGCGGAGGATTTGGGTATAATAACCCA
>JBFEWU010000154.1:0-10554 GCA_041546215.1 Draconibacterium sp.
AAAACACCCTTGATGCTAAAATTGAAGAAGAGTAGATTTTGGATTACGGAAATGGGTAAAAAAAGAAGCCCCCAACCCTCAAAAGCCGAAATATTTGAAAATGGAGACTTCAAATTGACGTTTAATCCAGGAGGTCTGAAATTAACGAAACCGGCCTCCTGACAATTTACAAAGTCATGAATAATAAAAATAAATTTCTTATATCGTTCCATATAGTTTCAATTCTTCTTATTTGTCCAATTGTGTTTAACTCTTGCGAAAAGGATATTCCTATAGAGATGTATCCTGATTTCTCTGTTGCCACGAAGGAGGCATCTTCATTCAAAGTTAAATTGTTAGCTTAACTTCCCATTATTAAAACATTAACATCCACAAATGCAAGTTTATTAAAGAGCAGAAACGATAGATTTGAGAAAACAAGAGAAGAACTATCGATGCTTTTGGATGGGTTATCATCCGAATCCCTGTGTATGCTAGAATCCTATGGAATAGGCTATGGAGATATTGAGCAATACGTTGATGGCGTTAGTGATCCACACATAACCATTATCGGAATGGTATTTATTGCTTTTCAGGAAAAGGGCTTATCTGAGAATACAATACGACTTAAGAGCGGGTCATTGGAAGGTGATGAGTTTTCATATGGCCAGGTGATGGATTGTTTAGGCCGTGCATTTCTTGGTGTCAGTATTGGTGATTATGTTTTTGGATCAGCCACAAAATTTACAATGACAACTGCCTTGGGCATTGCAGGTAGAGTTGCTTCACGGACGTTGGGCATAGTTGGGGCAGCTCTTGCCATTGCAGATTTTGGAGATTGTATGGGATGGTACGATATGTGGTGATTTATGATTATGAAACGAACACGAGAATCCGACATCTGGCGGATCACACACAGGCGAATGATATAAACATGGGAGTTCTCCGCCAGCAGGAGGACTACTAAAAAAACAATTATGCAGATTAAAAAAAGAGAAATTACATTTTCAATAATATTTTTGGCATTGTCATATTATATGGTCGTCTACCCTTCTTTCTTAACTTTTGAAGATAATGGGGAATTGATTTTTTTTGTAATGCTTATTATTGCTTGCTTTTTCTTAATTGTCTTTAGTGCAGTTGAATTAATCCAATTCAAACAGATGGAACTGAAAAATAAGATAATTAATTCATTTTGTTTTATCTCATCGTTAATATTTATAATTGCTTTGGTGTATTCAGTTCTAGTAAAATGAATATCAAAATTTCAACCATCTTTAAAATAATAGTGATATTGTTGCATTAATGCAATGCCAAGTGGTGGGAGACTGTACATAACAAATGAAACATGTAATAATAGATTCACTCACGATTTGCACGGGAGAAGAATTTGATTTAATCTTTTATAAGTATTGAGTATTAATTCGTATCTCTTCCGGGACAGTGATAGATGTCAACCCTGTTTAATCAATTAACAGTATTAAAGGAATGGAACAATAATAATCTGGAACGAGATAATGTAAGATTAAAATTATAAACTATGATTAGTATAATCTTATTAGCACTATTAATTTTAACGGTGTTCGTTTTCATTTTGGGAATTCTAAAAAAGAAGAAGATAATGACAATATTCTCGCTTATTATTGGAGTTGCCTTGATTGTCTTTATTTATCTTATTGGGCAAGCATTAAAAACAATGTGAAAATTAGGAGGCTTTCTAGATCATTCAGATCTGTGGTTTATGTGATATTTACCGGAAGTATATATCCACTACTGGGCTGATCATGTCGCCTACCGTGGTTCGACACACGAATATTTTTCGTGTGACAAAGTCTGAAGAAATCCTTGTTGATAATATAGTAAATGCAGTACAAAAGGAATTCCCTGGTGGAATTAAAGGAGAGAATATTAGAACGATAAAACAAGTAATGAAGTTGAATCTTAGAAATCGATAAGAAATATGGGACGTCCAAGACTAATACCAAAAACAACCATCATTGATCACCTTGTGGAATATTTCTCGATATTGTTAGTTTTGGGATTGTGTATTGCTCCAATATATTTTTATAATAGCCTACCAGAGTTAATCCCAACACACTACAATTTATTTGGGCAACCAGACGCTTTTAATCCAAGATGGTCGATATTTATATTGCCAGCATTAGCTTTAATGCTATTTTTTGGAATGAGTTGGTTGCAAAAGCTCCCTCACATTTACAATTATCCTGTTGAAGTGAATGAATCGAATGCAAATTATTTATACTCAACCGGTGTTCGACTGATTAGGTTTATCAAACTAATCGTAATCCTAATATTCTCATATATTACATATTCGAGTATTCGAGTAGCCATAGGACAAGGGAAAGGTTTAAACATCTGGATTCTTATGATTTTTATTCTTTCAATAGTCTTTGCCTTAGTAATTTTCATTAAAAAAATGTATTCAAAAAAAACCTAATTCTTTAATACCCTTTACTTTAAAAAATGAGATTGCTTTCAAAGAATTTGAATAAAACATTTGAATGTGAACCAATATTTCACATAAGGATATTAATATTGCTTTAGATTAAAACTGAAAAAATGAATAATTGCCCAAACTGTGGGAATACAATCCCTTTAAAAGAGTTCGTTTTTGTTTCCAACTTCAGAAACATAACATGTCCCGATTGCAGAGAAGAGCTACTTCCTGATAAGAAAACATTAAGTGTAATTGGTGGAATCTCAGGTTGTGCAGCAGCCATAACTATTGGTTTATCTGTGATCGTTCATATTCTCACTAAAAAGGTCTTTCTAATGGAAATAGTAATAATTACTGGTCTGTTAGAGGTTTCAATTCTTTTTGCTTCGACTTTAATAACTCGTAATACATTAAAATTAACGCTCAAAAACAATAATAATCAAAAAAATTAAAGCAAAGCATTTGTTTTAGTAATGACCATTACTTTAACTTTCATGGTTATTGATTTCTCCCGTCAGGGTTGAATCGTAATATTTACGGGTTGTTTTTTATCCAGGAATAAAAAAACAATCCGCTTGTCTCCCTCCAATTCGTGTTTGATTCCGGTTCGGGCATCTTTGACCGGTTTGCCATTCACAAGAACAGTTGCATCTTTGGACTGCCAGTTGGCGGATCAGTTTTGTTGTCATTGTTGTTGTTGTCAATATTCAGCAGGTGATCCGTCCGTTGGCTGACGGACGGACACCAGCTGAACTCCTTACCTGGCTTGATCCGTTCTTCCTTTCAGCTTTGAGCTTCCAGCTCAATTAATCACTATTCATTTATTATTTTTGGTCGTCTTCGGACTTCGGTCTTTTCCGTTGTCCTTGTTGTCACGTTATCGTTGTTGTCATCGTTGTCTGAGGCACTAATGATGTATCTCTCACATCGTTCAACTGCCTTTTACATTAATCAATTTATTTTTAAGCCTATGTATTTCCAATGCATCGAGTTTTATTTACTATTTTGTGACATCAAATCACAAAATACTATTTTTAATGAGGCAAGCCTCGGGTTATTTAACTGAAAATGAATTTATTGGCTTTTGGACCTGACCGTCAAATTGAAATGCATAAACCCGGATTACGAATTATAAAAAATGGATACAATGAATAAAAAACAGTTTGCGACTTCTCTCATGCTTTTATTAATGGCTTGTTCTTACGGATTTGGTCAGGAACAAATCCTTTATAAGCAAGTTGATACCACCCAATTAAATATGGATGTATATTATCCTGAGAAACTGGATAAGACAAAGGATTATCCTGCCATTGTTTTCTTTTTTGGAGGAGGATGGTCTAGTCGAAATATTGAACAATTTGTACCACATGCCAGGTATTTTGCAAAGAGAGGAATGGTTAGTTTTGTTGCCGATTACCGGGTTAGTAAAATACAACAAACTACGCCTTTCGAATCACTTAAAGATGCCAAATCCGCAATTCGATTTATCAGAGAAAATGCAGGAAAATTTAATGTTGATGCCTCAAAGATTGTTGCAGCCGGTGGTTCAGCCGGAGGACACCTTGCGGCAGCTACTGCTTTAATAGCTGATTATAATGAGAACACGGATGACCTGAAAATATCAAGTATCCCGAATGCATTGGTACTTTTTAATCCTGTCATAGATAACGGCCCGGGTGGCTATGGTTACAGCAGAATTGGTGATGCGTATAAAAACTTTTCTCCACTTCACAATATTACGGAAGGTGCACCTCCAACCATCCTGTTTCTTGGAACAAAAGATCGATTAATTCCGGTAGAAACTGCCAAATACTATCAATTGGTAATGGAAAAAGTTAAAAGCAAATTTGAGCTTCATTTATATGACGAACAGGGCCATGGATTTTTTAATTATAAGAATTTTGAATACTATAAAAAAACCGTGATTGAAGCTGATAAATTTTTGCAATCATTGGGCTACCTGGAAAAGGAACCAAAGCTGGAAATTGAATAATTACCGATGAAACCTGCATTGTTGAGGAGTTAAATTTAAAGGAGCAGTTACAAAAGGCCATAAATATTAACCGCGGAGACGCAAGGAAAAATTTCCGCGTTTTAACGCCTTAGCGGTGGAGAATGTGGTAGTCATATGAAAATGTAAAGTGCTGTAAATGAATGATTAACTGAAGATATATTCTGATGAAACGCATCCCGAAGTAGCGGGACAAGTTCCATCGGCCAGCTGACAGGATTAAACCAATTAATAAAACGATGAAATTGAGACTAAGTTACTTTGCACTTGCATTTATGCTGATTTCAAATGTTTCCTGTATGAAACCGGATAAGAATAATGATATTTTCGCTCATCCGGAACGGGGGTTTATCAGTAGTCAACCTGCAGAGAACTGGCAGCATGGATTACTTACCGGAAACGGAATTGCAGGAGCAATAATTAGGGGCAATCCTTACAATGAGACAATTACCTTAAGCCATGAGAGTTTGTATCTTCCCTATGAAAAAAATGAAGAATACGTGGAGATGTCTTCGCACATGCAGGAAATCCGCAATTTATGCTTAGCGGGAAAATTTGCTGAAGCAGCAGAGATGGTTCCAAAGATTCGTGAGGAACAATCGAATTTTGATATTCGTGATCCGTTTATTGCGGCTTTTAATCTGCAAATTCAGCAACCCGAAGATTCCATGATTCGGTACCAGCGTTCGATCGATTTTATGACGGCTGAAGCAACTGTATCGGTTGAAAGTCAGCAGAATAGTTTTCAAAGAAGCACATTCGCATCCCGTTCCGATAATGTAATTGTGGTTCGTTTAAAAGGCAGGAATAAACTTTCAGCAAAATTTTTCTTTGAGGGCTTAATTCCTGAAAATGACAATGAAAAGCGTATTGTTGATGAAGGGATAAAAAGCAAACAAGAAGGTGTTAAATACGGATATTTCAGGAGGCTTTCCTTATTTATGCGCATCGTCCCTGGTATACGCTGATCCGGGTTACATTCGTTTCTTCCCGGCACGCCCGGAACAATGGGAGAGTGGATCTATTAAAGGATTACTTCTGCGCGGTGGCATAACTTTAAAGGAGTTAACATGGAACGAGGACTATGCCAAAGCCATTTTAGTTTCAAAAACGGAACAGAAGGTAGTTGTGGAAAATTCGAAGGGCATAAAAAAAGAGTACGAGCTGGTCCCGGGAATTGAGACTGATATTGAAATTGAGTAGGGAATTCAAAAATACATATTATGCCTGAAAAAAGTAATGTGTAATTATTGTTTTGCGTTAACCGGTTTTATTTTAGTTATTTTATGATTGACGTTTAAGCTATGTCATAAGGTTAGGAATAATCAATATGGATCAATAAATAAAAATTTTGGAATGATGTTGAAAAGGTATTTCGTTTTAATGGGAATAATTGTGGTGGTTTTTGGTTGTAGTAAAAAAGACCACGATTTACCAGAAAAGACAGAGGTGAAAAAAATCATGACCCTGGTTTGTGATTACGAGTTAAAGAATACACATCTTGCCGATAACTGGCAACGATTCAGATTAAATTCCTGGGTTCCATCATCATTTTATCCGGGACTTATGGCACAATACAGGGTGTCGGAAGATGAAAAATATTTAAAAATGGCAAAGCTCTGGGCTGAGGCAAATGAATATACGCTTGCATCCCGCTTTCGCCACGCTGATGATCATTTATGTGGAAGTACCTATCTCGATATTTATGAAATTGAACGGGAAGATTATATGCTTGCACCCACAAAAGCACAGTTTGATTCAATTTTGACAACAAATACCATGAGTGGGCGAGAAGACTGGAAGTGGGCAGATGCACTTTTTATGGCTCCGCCGACCTGGGCAAAGCTGGGTAGAATAACCGGAGATGAGCGATATTTTGACTTCCTGCATACGCAATTTTTTGATGCAATACTACCGATCTACGATAAAGAAGAGTTTTTGTTTTATCGCGATACCCGGTTTTTGAATGAACGTTCTGCCAATGGAAAGAAAATTTTTTGGTCCAGGGGAAATGGATGGGTTGTTGGGGCACTTCCCCGGATTTTAGAAAACCTGGAATCCAACGATCCATACAGGGTCAAATATGAGGATCTTCTAAGGGAAATGAGTAGTCGCCTGATTCAATTGCAAGGAGAAGATGGAATGTGGCGTGCCAGTTTGCTCGATCCCATTGAATATCCCATGAAGGAATCAAGTGGAACCGCTTTTTTCTGTTATGGAATGGCATGGGGAATAAACAAGGGGATTTTAGATAAGGAAAAGTTTTTACCGGCAGTTTCAGATGCCTGGGAAGGTTAGTGTAATGTTGTAAATGAACATGGCAGGGTGTGCTATGTGCAACCTGGTGGAGCTTCTCCGGTTCAGTTTCCGGAAAGATATACACATGCCTACGCTGTCGGAGGTTTTTTGTTAGCAGGTGAGCAGATGCTAACATTAATTGATAGTTTAAATAAATAATAACCCAATGATTAAGTGTCTGAAAATCTCACTGGTTACAGTTATTGCTTTATTAGCCCTTGGCTTAAATATTGGTAAAGCACAAAATGAAGACAAACTCAAATTGCCTGAATCATGGGTGAATCCCCCACCGGATCAGGATGCACCATTTCCCGAACATTCGTTTGTTCACAGCAAGTGGGCTCCATTAGTTTCTATGGGTGATGATGGCCGACTGGTTTATAATCCTTATAGTGACAAAGGTGACCGAATTCTGGATTGGTCACGCTGTGGCTATCAAAAAAGTGAAGTTGCGATTCCTGATGTTCCAGTGATCGAGACGCTACAACCGCTTTCCGATGATGCACATCCCTTCGATAACATGTTGTACCCGAAAGGTTCAGATAGTCGTGAACAAATTCAAGCAGCGCTTGACAGGGTTGAAGCTAAAAAGCCTGAAGCGAATGGAATCAGAGGCGCAGTTCTATTAAAGAAGGGCACCTATTATATTGATGGTAATTTAAAGATAGTATCGGGCGTTGTGCTCCGAGGTGAAGGCGATGCCGAGAATGGCACAGTACTCATTTTTAATACTTCAGAAGGAGGAGATGCCATTGTTATTGAAGGAGACGACCCGGTAGAGGATATGGATATAAGTAGAAAAGTTCGAATCGCCCAAGACTATGTACCTTCCGGAAGCATTTCATTGAATGTTGAAGATGCGAGTCAGTTTCAGGAGGGAGATTTTGTATGTGTTAAAAAAACCGTTAACGAAAAATGGATAGAAGACCTGGGAATGGGTGAAAGGCTTCGGCACATTCGTGGAGGCAATGAAGGGGCAAAAAAGAGTCCCTGGAAGCCCGGATCTTATCAATTCAAACATATTCGCCAAATCATGTCTGTCAGAGGAAATACAATCAAGCTGGATATGGTTTTGCCACAGTCCTTCGATAGGCAACACGGTGGCGGTGAGGTGTATAAAGTAAACGTTGATAAGCTGGCTACGCAATCGGGTGTTGAGAATTTACGTATTGCCTCAAATTATGACAAAACAGTCACAGACAACAATAAAAAAACCAACTTTAGGAATTTTAGTTCGGGTATTGTCATCACAAAGGCAAGGAATAGCTGGGTGCGTAATTGTACAATGTTGCATTTCTTTAAGTCTGCTGTATTGATTGGTGATAATACGCGAAATATAACAGTACGCGATTGTAGATCATTAAAGCCGGTAGGTCCTTTTGGCGGTGGCTTTCGTTATCCGTTTTTTATTAACGGTGGAAATGGCCACTTGGTTTATAAGTGCTATACTGAAGATGGCCGGCATGATTTTGTTGGTGGCTCGCGCACTATGGGACCTTCGGCATTTGTGGAATGTACCGCTATTCGTGGAGGAACTTCTGAACCACATCACCGATGGGGTACAGGGTATCTTTTTGACAGTATTACAACTGATGGGCAAATTGGAGCATTTAATCGCGGAGATTCAGGTACAGGCCATGGATGGGCAGCGGCAAATACCCTAATTTGGAATGCAAATGCACAAAGCGTTACGGTGTTCGACCCTGAAACATTGGGTGAAAATAACTTTGCAATCGGATTCTCCGGTGATTATAACAAGGAAGATTTTGATCCTGTGCAACTCTGGTATGCTAATACACGTCCTGGGTATTGGGGGACACCGCAAGAGGGCAAATATTATGGGTATGCAATTATGGGAAGTGGGTATATTGAAAGTCCCGATAAAACTGTGCAACCGGGCAGTTTATTTGTTCAACAACTCATCGACCGGATTGGTAGGGAACAAGCCATGAAGGTTCTGAAATAACTGAAAAAAATAAAGTAATAATGTTTGATATGAAAGATATACGGAAAATTGGTTACAACACATTTATTTTTTTTCTTTTGATATCTGTCACACATAGTCCTTTGTTTGGGCAGACCAAATCAAAAATACTGTTTGAGGACAACATGATGAATAACTGGCAGAATAACTGGTTTCTTGATGGTCAAAAAGCGCCCCTGGAACATAGAGAGAATGGACTTTACTTTTCTGGCGGAACCATTACTAAAAGCGACGATCCTGAAAACTACCATGCTCATCATGCTGTACTCTGGACCAAACAAGTGTTTGAGGGTGATATACGGATTACTTATGGGATGACTCGTGTGGATAGCAGTGACTACGGCAATACTTTATTGTACATCCAGGCTCAGGGAAATGGTAAAGAGCCCTTTGTAAAAGACATTTCGAAATGGAATAAACTTCGGGAAATTCCTGCGATGTCGCTTTACTTCGAAAATATGGATTTGATCAGCCTGAGTTTTCGTGAAAATTTGCGCTGCAAACGATATCCATGGAAAGATTCTAGGGGGGAATGGTATCCGAAAAGAGGATTGATTGAACCGATGGTGGATTATGAAGGAATAATTCCGGGTAAAAAATATAGCGTGGAGGTAGAGAAAAGATCCTCCTCGGTCACTCTTCGATTATACGATGGTGAGACAAAAGAATTGCTTACGGACTTCACCTGGGATACGACCCGGATCCCGGAAGAGTTGGATATCATTAAGCTGGGGAGAATCGGGCTTCGGCACATGTCAACCAAGCAGTTCATTTATAAAAATTTCAAGGTTGAAAGATTATAGTCAGATCAAAGAAAATGATTGTAATTTGGAAGAAAATTGCATAAATAAATAATCGATGAATCACTTTATGAAAATTCAAACCTTAATGCTTCTTTTCACAATAGTTGCATGTCAATCTAACGATGAATTGCCGAAAATAAAAGAAGCTGATTTATCTCAAATTGATCCGGCAAGTTTTACCGAAGAAGAGTGGTTTGTTCCCTATTATCTGAAACATTTTGCCGATGTTGCCAACAGTGTTGTGGATACCGGAGAAAACCGGGGGTATTTCGATTTGTCGGTATGGAGGGGCAGCCAGAACCACCACACCTATAATGCACGGATTATGGAAGGGATTTTAAGTTTGGTTTGGTTTTACTGTACCGATAAGCCCTGGAATATTTACTATGCCGACACGGCCTTAAAAAAACGAATTGAAGCTTCGTTGCAATTTTGGTGCAAAATTCAAAATACCGATGGAAGATTTAGTGAATACAGAGTCGGGCAATGGTCGTTGGCTCCAACCGCGTTTGCTACCAAATTTATAGGAAGGGCGCTTTGGCTGATCGAGAAGCAGGGACCTCAGATAGATGAAAGTGTTTTTGAAAATGCCCGTGTTTCACTGCGAAAAGCGATTTATGTTGGATTAACACACGAAGGGTTGTGGGAACATGGACGAAATTATACGAACCAGTTTGCCAATTTATGGGGCGGAGCGCTAAGCTATCTGGATGCCTGGCCCGATGCGGAAATTGAAACACTTCTTAAAAAACGCTTCGACGAAAGCATGAGTGAATTTCAAAGTCCGCTTGGCTTTTTTTACGAAAAAGGAGGGCCCGACTGGGGCTACAACTTAAATACCCATCATAGTGATTTACAAGTGGCCTGGGAATATGCTGATAAAGAACTCCGTGAATTAATCATTGAAAAAACGAAAAACTGGTACGAGTGGTTTTCTTACAATGCGGTAAAAGAACCGCACAATATGTGTTATTATCTTAATCGGGCCATTGAAACGCGTCAGCAAAAAGGTTTTTACATT
>JBFEWU010000540.1:0-2450 GCA_041546215.1 Draconibacterium sp.
ACTTATTCGCAAAGGGTTATAACATAACAAACGTTGACTTTAAAGTTATAAAAACTAATCTCGACGAAAAGACAAAGTTGTTTTTTCCCTATAAAAAATTTCCTGTTGAGAAACTTGTGGGAAGCTGGAAAAACAGTAGATACGGTACTTTTAATTTTCAGGAAAACGGAAAGGGAGAATTTATTAACAACACCGGGGTAAAAAGGAAGAAAATAACTTATGAAAATAAGGGATCAAATATTTTGGTGAAGATAGATGGTGAAGAAAATGAACGTACATTTTATCTGCGTAAAAACGACAAAACCATTTACGAACTGATTACCGCAGATAATAGATATTTAAGCCGGAGGAATGATTTTCGAAAACTTTAAAATGATCGTGTTAAAATCATTCCTTTAAATTTTATTGTTTATATGTACCGTGTTGTATGTCATGTGATTATTGTGGTTAACATAGGTTTGTATTATAATTATCTCATCACATAAACCGAACTTACCTATATCCTGCAATTCGAATTAATATTCTTTATTAATTATTAATTGAAAATTAATTGCTATGAGCTTTATTCGTTAGAAAAGCCAAAACAACAAAATTTGACACTTTTTGAACTGCAAAGAAATTTTTGAAGTCGGGGATGCGATGTTGTTCTGAAAAATAGAATTGCTGCAAATATGGGAATTGTTGTGATTTTGGAAAAGGTGAATAAAGTGGTTCTATGTCTGTTTGATTAATAATGTATGCCCTTTTAGAAAAGATATGAATCAATTGAAAAACAATTTCATTCTCAGATCTAATTTCAATAAAATTTTTTCGATTACAATCTGTATTGCATTTAGCCTAATCACAGTTTGCAACAGCAATGCTCAGGTTTTTCAGCACTTCGATGCATCCATCGATTCTCTGGTGGTAACTAATGCCAGCAATAAAGTAACATCATGGATTGACATTAGTGCAAATGGATACAATGCCTCTCCTGTAGACGGAGATGCCATTTATCCATCATCAAAAGATTTTAATTCGGGTATAACAGGAATTGACTTTAGGAACTCACGTGTTTCCCTGCAACTATTATCTTCTGAAGCATCTGATATGATTTTGAATCAAGCTGAAAATAAAACAGGATTCTGCATTATTACAGCTGTTTATATTGAATCTTTTGCATCTGATTGGAATGATTTACTTGGCAACAACTCGGGTGTTTCAAGTGGATTTATTATGCGTTATTCAAGTTCGGGCCAATTACAAGCTGCATTGGGAGGAGTTAGGTATAACGGATCAAAGAAGATTATTCCCGGAGAAGCTGTAATTTTTAGTTTTAATTACGATGCCAATAACAGTGTCTATACATTCTGGTGTTCATCAACGAATGAAGAATTATTAGGTCAGGTTGAATCCGCAGATTTTTCTAATGATTCGCCGCTGACCATTGGATCAACAACCGCTTCAGGTCGTTACTTCGAAGGAATGGTTGGTGAAGTACAGGTTTATAATTCCAGCATAACAAAAGAAAAGCGAACAGAGATAATTTGTGAATTAGGTGATAAATGGGGTATTAAACTTCCACGGATACCCCAATCATCAGATCCACATATTGTGAAAACCAAATGGTCAGACTCCGACGTGTGTGTTGTTCATTTTAATGCAGCAGCAGCCCCGTATTACGCAGATAAAACAGGAATTGCCGATGCTACAGAAGCTATACAGAATGCCTTGGATGATTGTGGCAATACTTTGGGAGGGATTGTGTTCCTGCCGGAAGGCACATACAGGCTCGATGGGAATCTTGTTTTTGAGGATGGAGTAACCTTGAGAGGAGACTGGAAAGAACCTACCGAAGCGAATAAATCGGTAGCGGGAACAGTGTTGAATATTTATGGTTCGAAGGGAGAAGACGGCGATGATCCTAATTTTCAGTCAACCATTGAATTGGGTGCCAGCGGAGGGATTCGCGACATATCTATATTTTACCCCGAACAGGATGTTTCAAATCCTGTTCCTTATCCTTATACTATTCGTGCCCGTTCGAAGATGCAAACTGTTATGAATGTTACGCTCATTAATTCTTATCAGGGTATCAGGTATGAAACCAGCACTGGATTAGCAGTTGGACATCCGAATGTCGATAATGTATATGGTTCTCCTTTGAAAAAAGGAATCAGATTGAACAAAGCTGCTGCTGTGCCGCGTATTGTGGGGATTGATTTTGATCCTGCTTACTGGGCTGAATCAGGTTTGCCAGGCTCTCCTTCAGAATCTGAAATTATAAATGTTCAGAGATCTTTGGAAAGTGTGGCACTTGAACTGGAACAAAGCGACAATGGAATTATAGGAAATGTCAAATTAAAGGGATATGATGTTGCAATTGGTATTGGAACTGGAGGACAAAGCAGCAACATGAAAGTTTATGATTTTGAAATAAACCAATGTCGTGTAGGAATCAAGGCCGTAAA
>JBFEWU010000132.1:0-11650 GCA_041546215.1 Draconibacterium sp.
AATCAATAATAATTAATCAATTTCTTTTGTCTTCGTTCTTTTCCGTTGTCATTGTTGTCATTGTTGTCCTGTTGTCACCCTGAGCGGAGTCGAAGGGTGTTTTCGTATTAATCACTAATCAATAATAATTAATCAATTTCCTTTGTCTTCGGTTTTTTCCGTTGTCTGAAAATCTGAATATCTGTAAATCCTGATTAATCAATAGACAATAATAATTAATCCTTGCATTAACTCACCTTTACACGATATATAGTAATACACGTGTCGGGGCAAACAACGCCGCAATTGGCACAACCTATACAGGCAGCTGGATCTTCCATATATGAATAATGATATCCCTTACTGTTTACCTCCTTATGAAGTGCTAAAACATCTTGTGGACATGCTTCCACACACAGGCTGCATCCTTTACAACCCTCCTTATCAACAACAACTGCTCCTTTAACTTTTGCCATATTTAGTAGATTTTACAACAAATTTAATCATCTGAACAATGCAAAAACCCTATAAAAATCAGGTTCTGAGACTTTTATAACTGGTAGTTTAAGTTTCTAACAGAAATGGGATTTTTACTTTCAGATTCCAATTTTACCACACAAAAAATATTTGAGTTCAAACTCTACAGACAAAACTATTTTTTAAAACATAAAAGTAGTGCAACTAATGTTGCTATTTTTGACTTTTTATTCAGAATAGTTGAAAAGTCTGTCCCGAATAATTGTCAGGATGTGTAAAATGAATATAGGGGGATGAAGGCCTGAAGACTTTACTATAATTTGTAGAGTATCCTTGTGAGAATATTTCTGTGAATTCCGAGATAAGAGGCAATGTGTTGGCGCTGTAGCTTTTTAGCCAGCACAGGGTGTTCTTCAAAAAATTTGCGAATTCGCTGCTCGGCATTTAGCGATTGAAAAGAGTGAATACGGTCCATGGCCTGAATGTAACTTTCCTCTGCTAAGATACGTACAGTACGTTCGAAATTATGGTTTTCGTCGAGCAAACGTTTAAATTCTTCCTTTTCGATATAAATCAATTTCGAATCTTCATAAGCACGAATGGCCTCGGTGGAGTCTTTTCCCAACACAAAACCGCGGTGATTGCTTACAATAAAATTATTGGGAGGAAAAAAAAAGCGCGAAACCCACTCGGTACCACTATCAGAAAGATATGTGGCATAAAGCAAGCCCTCCAGTAAAATGCCAATCTTTTTGTTTTTGTCGCCATAATCGATAAACAATTCACCTTTGGGCAATATGAGAGGCTCGCTGTTTAAATTGAACGAATCAATTAAATCGAGGGTATGCTCAAAACGGGAAATTATCTTCTTTTGGTCCATAAACAATTTATTCATCATGTGTCGTTTCGAGGAGGGATGACGAGATATCTCCTGGTTGAGGCACCTATTTCTCTCTCCTTGCTCCCGATCGAAAATACAGCATAATTATTTACCGAAATTTTTATTAAATAATTTTAATCGTTCATCCAATACCGGAAATTGAGCAGGCGACACAAACGAAACACAGGCTCTTATTCCCTCTTCATCACTTCCTGTATTATCCAGAGCAATGGCACTAATGCCAAAAAACAATAAGTTGGCAACCAGTTCATTTCCCGTCATGCCGGGATAGCTGAGCGTGAAATAAAAACCATCGGCGATTGGCACATCCAGATCTTTTTCGTACACCATTTTAAAACCATGCTTTAAAAACATGCTTTTCATTTCTTTGGCTCTATGTCCATAATCTTTTACACCTTCAACAAAATTATATGAACCTTCGTTAACCGCTTTTAGCATTGCAGTGAGGGCCCACTGCGCCGAATGACTGGTGCCCGACGAAAGCGAGTACAAGAGTCGTAAAGTAATTGTTGGTCCAAAGGCAGTACCCTTAAAACGTTGTTGTAAATCGGGGTAATCGCGATGGAACAACTTATCGGAAATAGCCATCATTCCAATCCGCTGACCGGCGTACGAAAAGATTTTTGAGCTTGAAATAAACAGGATGTAGTTATCGGTATACCTGGCCACTGATGGTTGGAACGGCGCTTGCCCGGGCTTCGAAAAATCAGTTCGGAAATCCATCCCGAAATAGGCCAGATCTTCCATTACAATCACGTCGTATTGATTTGCCAGTTCTCCAATTATTTTCAATTCTGCTTCATTGAAACAAATCCAGGATGGATTATTCGGATTGGAATAAACAATGGAATGAACATTTCCTTTGGACAGAAATTCTTCCAACTTCTCTCTTAATTTTTCTCCTCTGAAATTAAAAACATCAAACGTTTCGTACTTCAAACCCAAAACCATCATTTGCTGTTTCTGCACCGGGAATCCGGGATCGACAAACAACAATGTATCTTTTGTCCTGTTTGTGTTTCCTGCAGCCATAAAAGCTGCATAAGTCCCCTGCATCGATCCTGTGGTTGGTATACAAGCGGCAGCATCCACATCAACATCTAAAAAGTTTTTTATGAATTTTGAAGCTTCAGCTTTTAAGGGTTTGATTCCGTCGACCATTGGATAAATCGCCGCCACTCCCCTGTCGAGCGCCTCTTTCTCGGCATCAACACCAATCTGTGTTGGTGGTAATCCGGGCACTCCCATTTCCATTCGGATGTATTTAAAATCGGTGGATTCTTCAACGGCGTTTACCAGAGCTACCACTTCGCGTATGGAAGCTTTACCCACGTCCGGAATGCGAAGTTCCTTTATCTTTTCTTCAACGAGTATTCTATCAAGCGGAGAATTGTTCATTTCTATAAAGTTCAGTTTTCAGAGTGCAAAAAATCTCCAAATTCATGGTCTTTTCCAACAAGCGACAAGTGAAAATCAGTGGAGCAAATCCTCTCCCTGTATTTAAAAGACTACCCCCTCACGCGTCGGGATACCGGTATATGTTAAACTAAAATCTTAAAACCCAAAATCAGGTTTTAAAACCTCGAGCCACGCCGCAACTCGTTCTTCGGTGAGCTCCGGCTCAAAATCTTCGTCGATTGGAAGCCCGATAAATTTTCCATCAACCAGGGCTTCCGATTCCTCAAATTCATATGCTTCAGCGTCAACCGGGCCTGCTATAACCGCACCATTTTTCATCAGCTCTTTTCCAAGCAAACCTATGTGATCGACAAAAGCGTGTGCATAAGTAACATGATCGCCCAAACCAAATATGGCTACTTTCTTATCGCTGTAATCAGATTTCGAGATCTCGGGCATAAAATTACCCCAGTCGTTGGTTGAGAATTCCGAATCCCAGGTATCTTTTCCAACGGTTGAAAGCCCAAATATTATTTTGTCGTATTTCTCCAAATCAGCTGCAGTTGCATCCTTAACAGCAACCATGTCGACTTTTTCTTCACCAATACTATTTTTAATTAAATCGGCAACCCGGTTTACTGCACCCCCAACAGGGCCGAAGAATATTGCTATCTTGCTCATATTATTAAGTTTTAGTAATTACTGATTATGTAAATTTCCTTTTTTGTACTCACCCAAAATAGAAAGGCTTGAGGCGCTTTTTAATACCTGGTGAATAGCTTTATCGTAATTTTTGCTTTTTTCCCATTCAATATCAACATGGAAATTGTACTCATTTGGCTTGCCAATAATGGGTACCGACTGAATTTTTGTAAGGTTAATCTCGTTCTCGGCAAAAGTATTTAACACTGCAGCAAGGGCGCCGTGAAAATGGCCAACTTCGAAACATACCGATGCCTTGTTTGATCCTTGTGTTGGATTGCCGTGCTTCGAAAGAATTAAAAATCGCGTATAATTCTTTTTGTTGGTTTCAATGCCGGTTTCCAATACCTCTAAACCATATAATTCTGCCGATCGCAGGTTACCTATCGATGCTGCATTCATCAGTTTTTCTTTGGCAACCATTTTCGACGAGGCTGCTGTATCCAGTTTTTCGTGCAACTCGGCATTGGGATAAAACTGTTCGATGTATTCCATGCACTGACGCAAGGCAATAGGATGTGAATGAATATGCTCTATATCAGCAGCTTTTACCCCGCTGTTCACCAACAGATTCATTGAAATATGCAGGTAAATTTCACCTATTATTCGCAAATGATAGTCTCTGATTAACTGGTAATTATTCAACAAACTCCCGGCAATTGAATTTTCGATTGCCATCACTGCAAAATCAACTTTATCAGCGTCAATCAATTCACAAACGGTTGTAAATGTTTTGCATTCAACGATTTCAACCTCATCGTTAAAATATTTTTGCGCTGCATCTTCGTGAAATGAGCCTGCGATTCCCTGTACTGCTATCCGTTTCATATCTGTTTAAAAGTGCTCCAAATATACAAATTATGCGCTAAGTTGGTTGTTTTTATCGGGGCTGAATGGGAAAATTAAGCCTGGTTAAATCCACGGCACAAACCAAGCTCCTGCATTTTTTCACGATAGCTGGGTATATTGCTATAAATTCGTTGATCTGTTTGTATTAATCTTTCACTTTGAGCATTGGCCATTTCATCACGGGAGGCACACTCTATCTTCTGGTTCCAAATCATTTATTTATGGGCTATGCTTGTACTTTTTCCAAAGTTGGTTTACGACTTTGTTATTTCCCGTAAACCTTTTTATCATCTAAAATGTGAACATGGTTTACTTCCAGTCTTCTTATGGCTTCTAACACATCGGGCACTTCCAGTAAGAGGATGGCCATATTGTTATCTGAGATTATCCGTGTGTAGGCACTGTCAATGTGAATTCCCGACCTGGCGATTTTCATCAACAACTCATCCAAACCACCTGTCTCATCCTTCATTTCCAAGGCTATAACTTCGTGCATGGTAACCGAATTTCCTTTTTCTGCCAAAACTTTATAGGCTTCTTCCGGCTGATCCACCAAAAGGTTTAGTACTCCCCAGCCGTGCCCCATGTTGTTTAAGGTTAACGATCGTATATTAATCTCTTCCCTTCTCAAAAGGCTGGTAACTTTTTCAAAATGCGATATCTTATTTTCCAGGAACACGGATACTTCAAATGCCATAATAGTAGTTTTACAGTTTATTAAAAGATGATTGAGGTAAATTTAATGGTATTCTTTTAAAGATTTCAATACCAGCTCATGTTTTTATTCCAATATCCTTACAAAATGCGTATGGGGTAGGTGTAAATTTATATGCATCATTTATTTGCTGGCTGGGTTTATATCCCGCCTGGTTTCTCTTCTGTACCTCAAATTCTTACTGCCAATTGTTTCGCCATCACTAAAAATTGTACATAACCATTAACAATAGTCTGTTGTTTTGTGCATTAACCGTATCGTCGTATAAACCATCCGAGAAATCAAAATTTCCTGTTCCAGAATCTGCTGCATCAATTTCATATTCAGCAACAAAACGCAGGTTTTTATAGTTGTAGGCAAAGTGTGGAGCCACGCGATATGCTTTTTTCATGGTTGGCGTTAATCCGGCAGTTCTGGGCGCACAATCAAAAACATAAAGAGCATCGGAAGTTCCCATATTTACCGATAATCCGGTAAATAATCCGACTTGAAATTTGCTGCCATACACAATATTAACCAAAGAATTTGATGTTGTATAATTTGTGTAGGTCATTGCCCCGGTGGATTCATTAAAAGTTTTCACACCATACCCACCAATCATTAGCATATTCGCCAGATTCTGACCAAAAATCTCTTTTGCCAGGATAAAAAGTTTTCCTTTACGGTAACCCAAATATCCCATGGCCGCATAACTTGTATTCAGTTCATCGCTTTTAAATTTTCCTTCTGTTCCTTCTGTGACATCTATGGGTTTAATTGAATTGTACTGAGCTGCAAAACCAACACTTATGCCTTCGTTATTGTAGTAGAGTCCGGCAACCAACTCGGGAATTCCGGCATTACGTTTTGCCAGGTTCGAACAGTTGGTATTGGGAGTAGGATAAAATCCTTTTGAAGCGTATTGTTGCTCGTAGAGAGCCGTTAACGACAAGGTTATTTTATCACTCATTTTGTAATCGAAATCGATTTGAGGAGAACGGTTAAACGGGTTGTACGGGCTACCGGTGTTCAAGCCTCCAACCTGGGGATAAAAGGCACCACTGCCGTTCCAGAGCGGATGCCAGGTTTGCCCCACCAGAAGCGATGATTTTTCCCAGTCGAGTTTTACATAAGCTTTTCGTAAACGAAGCACTTCAGGATAAACCGTAACAATACCGGCAAAATCGGTTTCGATGTTTCCTGAAGATTTTGCTCCCAAAATTTCGGGACCTTTAATGTTCATCCCAAAACGTGAGGCCATGGCAGTAAAACCACTGATCCCCTGTTTGTTCAGATGAGTACCTTTGGCATCCTGCCCGTTGTAGAGCGGAAAAAGATAGAAATTATCCTGAGCAGCATTTAATCCTTTGTACGAGTCGTAATAATACTCACTTCGTACAAAACCGTAAAACTGGATGGATGATTGTTTCGCCGTGACCTTATTTTCTTCTTGTGCAAAAACGACACCTGTTGTAATACATATCACCCAAATAAGAACAAATAGTTTTTTCATTATAAGGATTGTTTTTTTGTTGATTGTATACGGAATTGATTGCCCGGGAATGCATTATCAGTACCCGGGGCAGAAATAGAAAAAGGTTAAAATTATGTTGTCTCTAATTGAAGTTCAAAAATAATAAATTTTGATGTCCATCTGGTCAGGAATTTCCAATTTTAAGATGAACACCCCTTATTTATTTTGATTTCAAACAAGAGCCAAAACTAAGCTACCATGTACCGGATATAAATGGGACGAAGAATGGAAGACGGAAGTCCGAAGACAGCTGAAATTGATTCATTATTATTGTCTGTTGAGTGAATGATCAGGATTTTCGGATCCTCAGATATTCGGACCTTCAGACTACCACAACAAAAACAATAATGCAAATTAAGGATTTACATTTCTAAGCGTGCCCTCAGCGCAAATTCGCGCCCCGCTCTAAAAGCCTTCAGGTTCAACTTGACGACTTCCTGCCCTTTTTTCCCAAAAATACCTTCCACACCGGCTTCAATTTTTTCGGGTGCAATTTGAAGAAAAGGTGTTGCAGCACCTAACATTACCATGTTGGAAGCCCGTTTATTGCCCATATCTCTTGCGATACTGTCGGCATCGATTACAATACAACGAGGCTGCTTCTCCAACTCTGCCATAATTTCTTCTTCGGCAGGATAGTTTGGAATATTTTTAAATGGGATTGAATTGCTTACGATGTAGCCATCTTCTCTTAGAAATGGCAGGTAACGCAGTGCTTCCATTGGCTCAACCGATAAAATAAGATCAGCAGTTCCCAATGGAATCAAATCGGCTGCCACCGGTTTTTCAGAAATGCGTACATGCGAAACCACTGCTCCACCACGCTGACTCATGCCGTGCGTTTCTGCCTGTTTCAAATACAGGTTGTCGCGTAAGGCTGCTTCGCCCAAAATGGATGCAATGGTTAAAATTCCCTGACCACCTACACCGGCTAATACTATATCTGTTTTCATAATTTTACGAATTTAGGAAGACCAAAGACCGAAGACCGAAGCTTCCACAGGGAGCGAAATCAATGGTGTAACCAACAACTATTTTCGTCTCTGCAAACATCTTAATGACTCCCCTATTATTTGGTTTACACATACTGTTTTTCAGGATTATCCTTCACTTTCTTTTCCTTACGTAATCGTTTAGCAGCTGCCTGCACACATTCACGACGGAATACAATTACCGAAACACCTTCATATTCCAATTCCTCTTTAAAGGTGGCTACCATTTGTTGGTGGTATTTCTTCAGCGGAACAAGTACACGAATATGTTCAGAAGGCACTCCCACACCCTTGCAAATATTTTCAATTTTTCCCAATGCCGATGACTCCTGGCCACCGGTCATTGAAACGGATTCGTTATCGGAAATTACCACTACCATGTTTGAACCGTCATTAACCGCATCCAACAAACCAGTTATTCCGGAATGGGTAAAGGTTGAATCGCCAATAACCGCCACAGAAGGAATTAAACCGGCATCGGAAGCACCTTTCGCCATTGTAATTGAAGCGCCCATATCAACACAGGAATAAATGCTTTTATATGGAGGAAGTGCCCCAAGCGTATAGCAACCGATATCGGAAAAAACACGACCTTTTGAATATATGGCCAGGGCCTCGTTCATAGCTTTGTACATATCCTGATGTCCACACCCCTGGCACAAAGCAGGAGGACGGTTTACAATCACTCCAGGAACAGCAGCACCCACTTTTACCTCGTGCCCCAGTGCCCTGGCAACCAGATCGGCATTTAATTCACCATCCCTCGGCAGCGCCCCACTCAAACGGCCCGCTACTTTTACATCTTTTTTGAAAGCCGCTCTTACAGCCTCTTCCACCACCGGATAACCTTCTTCCAAAACCAATACCTCCTCGCAATGCTTTTCCATTTTTGCCAGCATCTTCTCTGGTATAGGGTATTGAGAGAGCTTCATCACCTTAAAAGGACAGTCTCTGTTGGGATAATTTTCCAGTAAATAATTATAAGCAATTCCACAGGCAATAATTCCAAAACTTTTATCACTGCCTTTGGTCATTGAATTGTATTTCGATTTTTTTGCCGCTTTTTGAAAATCCTTTTGTTTTTCCAACAAAGCTTTGTAGCGTCTTCGTGCATTTGCAGGCAGTAATACAAACTGGCTTGGATCAGCTGGCATCTGCAACTTGTTTGATTTTAGTACTTCCCCACGCTCGACCCCGGCACGTGAATGAGCCAAGCGTGTAGTTATGCGCACCATCACCGGCACTCCAAGTTCTTCAGAAAGTGCAAATCCATCACGAACCATATCATAAGCTTCCTGCTGGTTGCTTGGCTCCAAAACCGGAATCATGGCAAACCGGGCATAAAAACGCGAATCCTGCTCGTTTTGCGATGAGTGCATCGACGGATCGTCGGCAACGGATAGCACCAATCCTCCATTAATCCCTGTAATTGCAGAATTTACAAATGCATCGGCAGCAACGTTTAATCCCACATGCTTCATACAAACCATGGTGCGTTTTCCTGCATAAGACATTCCCAATGCAGCTTCGTAGGCCGTTTTTTCGTTGGCCGACCACTTGCTGCGAATACCTAAAGCGGCTGCCTGCTTACTTTCTTGTATAAATTCTGTTATTTCTGTTGAAGGAGTTCCGGGATAAGCATACACGCCTGAAATGCCACCATCGATAGCACCCTGCCCAATGGCCTCAACTCCTAAAAATAAATTCTTTTGCATATTGGTTTAATTTTCGGAGTAAACAAAAGTATCAAATTGATGATAGCTGGCAATTAGAATTGTCATGTTTTAGGTATTTCTCAAACCGGTTAAAATAAGCACTTTCTCCTAGCCATGTACAGTCGAGATCGGAGCATTAATCATCGTTATTTATACTGAATACAAATAATCCTATTATACATAAGAAATGGTACAATTTGTAACATCTGTTACAAAATATTGCCGTAAATTATAACTTCTTTGAACCGAATATTTAAGCGATTTTATATTATGCTGAACAAACTACTACCTCCTGTAAAATGGAAATTACCTGTGCTGATCATTTCGAGCATATTTGTCGGAATGCTGGTTTTTATATTTTATATTTCAAAAGCCTACTCCTACTTGTCCGACAGACCTGAAACCTGCACCAATTGCCACATTATGTCACCACAGTATGCCACATGGAACCACAGTTCGCACCGCGAGGTTGCGCACTGCAACGACTGTCATGTTCCGCACAACAATGTTTTTAACAAGTACTATTTCAAGGCAAAAGACGGCTTGCGCCATGCAACCATGTTTACGCTACGATTGGAGCCCCAGGTCATATTTATTCATGAAGAGGGCCAGGAGGTGGTACACAACAATTGTATACGCTGCCACAAACAACAAATTACCGACCCAAAACTGGCTTCTTCGGTTAAGGCCCACACGGCACATATGCAGGATCGTCCCTGTTGGGAGTGCCACCGTGAGATTCCTCATGGCCGGGTAAACAGCCTTTCAAGTGTTCCCAATGCACGGGTTCCCTTACCGGAGAGTCCGGTACCTGATTGGATTAAAGAATATTTAAAAAACAACTAAATATCGAATTCTATGACTACAAATTCAAAACGACACCCCTTATTAAACTGGGGAATTTTTATCGCAACAGTTGTTGTTGTGTTCTTGCTTGGTATATTGGCCTCGTCTATTTTAGAGCGCCGGGCAGAAGCCGCTTATGTTAACGTTCCCAAGAAAGAAATTAAGCAATTTGATCCGCGCAACGAAGTATGGGGAGAAAATTATCCCCGCGAATTTCAATCGTATTATCAAACTGCCGATACTACTTTTCAGAGCAAATACAACGGCAATACCATGATTGACATGCTTGAAGTTGATCCGCGCCTTGTTGTTCTTTGGGCCGGTTATGGTTTTTCCAAAGATTACAACCAGGGACGTGGCCATTACTATGCCGTCAGCGACCTTCAGAAAAGTTTACGTACCGGTGCACCAAAAACAAAGACCGATGGACCAATGCCTGCGACTTGCATGACTTGCAAAAGTCCCGATGTTCCGCGCCTAATGAACGAACGCGGAGTTGCACAATTTTACACCGGGAAATGGGCCGGCTTAGGTGCCGAGGTTGTTAATCCAATCGGTTGTGCCGATTGCCACGACGCAGAAACCATGAATCTGAGGATATCTCGTCCGGCATTGGTTGAAGCCTTCGAACGCCTGGGCAAAGACATCACAAAAGCCAGTCACCAGGAAATGCGAAGTTTGGTTTGTGCCCAGTGCCATGTTGAATATTATTTCAATAAAGAAACGGCTCCGGGTGCAGCTTATCTCACCTTTCCCTGGGACAATGGTTTTTCGGCTGAAGCCATGGAAGAATATTACGATGAGGCTGAATTTTCGGACTGGACACACGCCATAAGTAAAGCTCCAATGCTCAAAGCTCAGCACCCTGGATATGAAGTATATATGACAGGAATACATGCACAGCGGGGAGTTTCGTGTGCCGATTGCCACATGCCTTACAAAAGTGAGGGAGGACAGAAATTCACCGATCATAAAATGCAATCTCCCTTGAATAATATTGCAAATTCGTGTCAGGTTTGTCATCGCGAAGAGGAGGGAACCTTACTTGCAAATGTATATGAGCGTCAGGATAAAATTATTGAAAATCGCGATAAACTGGAAGAGTTGGTCGTTCGTGCCCATGTTGAAGCCAAAAAAGCCTGGGACCTAGGTGCCACCGAAGCACAAATGAAAGATATTCTGATGGGAATCCGCCATGCACAGTGGCGCTGGGATTACGCGGCTGCCAGCCACGGTGGTTCGTTTCACTCGCCAGTTGAAACCGGGCGTGTGATCACAACCGGCGTTGACATTGCACAGGAAACAAGAATCAAACTGGCTCGTTTGCTGGCCGACCTGGGACACAATGAAGAAGTTCCCTACCCCGATATCTCAACAAAGGCCAAAGCCCAGGAATTTATCGGTTTAGATATGAATAAACTAAATGCGGATAAGCAGGAATTTTTGAGAACGGTTCTTCCGGAATGGAACAAAGAAGCTGAACAGCGTGAAGCCACTTACGATATTGCTCCACAATAAAGAACAATTTGAAATTGATTGATCTGGATTTTCAGATCTTCAGAT
>JBFEWU010000079.1:0-15357 GCA_041546215.1 Draconibacterium sp.
CTTTGTTCTTTGTTCTTTACAATTATTGATTAATGGATATTCTAATACTCTAATACTCATAAAATGACAACTGATAAAGATTTATTAGTAGCAGAATTAAATATAAAGGCTGTTTTACCTGTGCTAGGCGTATTGTTGAAAGACGATCCGAAAACCGCTAAAAAATTTGAGAGTGTAAATGCCAATGTAGTGCTTCGTGCCAAACACGAAGATGGTTTTGTAGGCGCCAACCTTATTTTCGCTGATGGCAATTTAAAAGTTGAACCGCAACCGGCAGAAACAGGTGATGTCATGTTCACTTTCGCTTCAGTAAAAAAGATGAACACCTTTCTGGGTGGCGGAATTGCTCTCCCTTCAATTAAAGGATTTTCGAATTTTAAGTTACTGGCCGGTTTCATTTCAACCTTGTTAATGCTGAAACTGATGATGCCCGATGTTCGTCCGAAAGATGCGCATAAAAAATACCTGAAAGTAAAACTGGCACTATACATGGTGAGCACAGCTTTAAGCAAACTAAACAAAAGCGGACATAAAGAAATGCAAGCCTGGACAAGCCGGCAGCCCGATCGCATCTATCAGATGTCGGTTGATGGTGAAGACATTGCGGTGTACCTGCGTGTTAAAGCCGGAAAAACAAAAGCCGGAAGAGGTTTTTATACCCGTAAACGTCCCTTTGTACATATGAAATTTGCGAGCATCGATAGTGCTCTGAAAATTCTTTTGAAGGATGTGGGATTTGTTGAAGCGGTTGACCAACACCACATTGCCATTGAAGGTTCGCCGGAATATGCCAACAACATCAACGATTTTATGATGACGGTTCAAAGTTTAATTACCTGATATTATTAACTTTACTGAATTGGTTGATAAATCATTAAAAATCTGAATGAGCGTGGAAAATGTTTTAGCCAGCAATAACCGCATTCTTGAAATAGACCTTACTCTTGGAACATCGAAAATCATCACTGTATCAGACAATGACCGAAAGATGTTCCTGGGAGGGAAAGGATTGGGGTTGAAATTGCTTTCTGAAAGACTGAATCCCGGAACCGATGCACTAAGTCCTGAGAATGTACTTGTGATAAACACAGGTGTTTACATGAACAGCAACGTGCCCTGTTCGGCACGTTTTAATGCAGTAACAAAATCACCCTTAACCGAAATCATCGTTAGCTCATCGTGCGGAGGCCCCTTTGGTATGGCCCTGAAAACTGCAGGTTACGATGGACTAATTCTGCTGGGCAAATCGGAACAACCGGCAGTAATTGAAATAAACGACGAAGTAGTCCTAAAAAATGCCGGCGATTTGTGGGGTAAGGACACAGCCGAAACGCAGAAAGCACTTAACCTGCCCAAAGCTGCCGGAGCATTGGTAATTGGACCGGCCGGAGAAAACAAAGTTTTATTCGCCTGCGCGGTTTCGGGTCATCGCTTTCTAGGCCGGGGTGGAGTTGGTGCCGTTTTGGGATCGAAAAACGTAAAAGCCATTGTTGCACACGGCAGAAAAATCAAAATAGAACCGGCAAAAAAACAAGCCTTTGATGCGGTTAAAAAATTAGGAACAAAGTACATTAACCGCAACCAGGTTACCTCAGTAAGTTACAGAAAGTACGGCACGAACTCGCATGTACTAAAATGTAATGCCAGCGGCATTCTGCCGGTAAGAAACTTCTCCGATGGCTCGCACCCCGATGCTGAAAAGGTATCCGGTGAACTTTATGCCGAAAAATACACAAAAAAATACGCCACCTGTAAGCCTTGTACCATCCTATGCGGGCATGCCGGAGAATTTGGCGGCAGAATGATGCAAATTCCCGAATACGAAACAACCGGTTTATTGGGTCCTAACCTCGAAATATTCGATCCGGAACTGGTTGCCCAGTGGAACGACTTATGTGGGAAAGCAGGTTTAGATACCATTTCTACCGGAGGAGTGCTTGGCTGGGCAATGGAAGCTACCGAAAAAGGATTCATTGAATCGGATTTAAAATTTGGGAAAGGCGATAATATAGCACAAGTAATTCATGACATTGCCCGCCGAAAAGGGCTTGGAAATGAACTTGCAATGGGATCTCGGAAACTCGCTGAAAAATTTGGCGGAATAGAATTCGCCATTCAGGTAAAGGGATTGGAACTGGCTGCATACGATCCCCGTGGTGCCTGGGGACAAGGGCTTGCATATGCCGTAGCAAACCGTGGAGGCTGCCACCTTTCGGCCCCGGTATTCAGCATGGAAGGAATTTTGCATTTCCTCAAACCACATACTAAACTTGCCAAGGCCATTTATACCGATTATTTCGAGAATATGTATGCAGCCCTAAATTCAATGCACGCCTGCCAGTTTACTTCGTTTGCATACATGCTCGAACCATTCGTAGTAAAATACACCCCAAAATTTCTACTAAAAATAATCATGCAATATTTGCCGAAAGTTGCTCTCGCATTAATGGATATTTCGGTATACAGCAAATCTTTTGAGGCCATTACCGGGATAAAACTTTCTCAGAAAGAGATGTTAAAAGTTGGCAAAAGAATTCATATTCTTGAAAGGTATATGAATACACGTGAAGGCATTGACAACAATTCTGACACCTTGCCAAAACGTTTATTAAACGAAGGCAGAAAGAGCGATAAAAACAATTACGTTGTCCCTCTGCAAAGTATGCTGAAATCGTACTATAGAATTAAAGGTTACGATAAAAATGGCCTGCCGAAAAAATCGCTCCTAAAAAAATTACAAATAGAAGTTCATCCGGAAAATTAGATAATTCGAACAAAGTATCTATTTTTAATGCTTTATCTTCCGGAAATGAACGAAGCATTAAGAAGTCTGTTTACATCTCTCGCTCCATTCGATGAAGAAGAACTGCAACAAGCAGCTTCCCGTTTTTATGTCGATACCATTCCCAAAAATAAATTCTTTTGTAAGGCTGGAATTATTTCCGACAGAATTGGTTTTGTCTCCAGTGGTTTGTTACGATCTTTTTACAACATTAAAGAAAAAGAAAATACATCCTTTTTTCATACACCGGGTTCGGTAGCAGTTGCGCTCTTGAGTTTTGTAAAATTACAACCTGCCATTGAAAATATACAGGCCATTGAAGATTCGGAGATGACCATAATTAACCGGAAGAGCCTTCATCAGTTGTACCAAAACAACTGGAAATGGCAACAAGTTGGCCGCATTCTAACAGAAGAGTACTACGTAAACCTTGAGCAGCGCAGCATAACCCTGCAAAGCCAAACGGCCCAGGAACGTTATTCGCAGTTTCTTGAAGATTACCCTGATCTCATAAAAACAGTTCCTCTGCACTATATTGCTTCATTTTTAGGCATGTCGCCCGAAACCTTAAGCCGTATTCGAAAAACCGTGTAAGATCAGCAGCCTTATTAATTCCTATTCATACGGTCTTATCCAAATGGAGTGCCCGCCCCCGGCAGCAAGCTTAATCTTAATTTTTGCATCCTTGTCCACCGCGATATTTTCGCGGACATGATAGGCTTCCTTATTTTCCAGGAAATGGGTATCGACAGCATCTTCATAGAATGTGGCCACATATTTTCTGTTGGCATCAAGAAAATCAAAATTAATTGTCAGTTCTCTGCTTTGGCGATTGGTGAGCGATCCAACAAACCACTCATCGCCCGAACTCCGTGCCACCGAGATAAACTCCCCGATCTCTCCATCCAACACCCGGTAAGCATCAAAATGTGCCGGCATGTTTCGAATGCACTCGAACAGGTCATCCTTTTTCAGGTACTCTTCGGGTGCATCGGGCAAAACGAAACAGCCTCCATAAACCACAATTAACTTGGCTACTTCTGCAGCTACAGTTCCCGGGATCTCTTCGAAAACTTTAGGACGATTGCTGGTAAAAGCACTTTCCAGGGCAAACCATCCATTACATAAATCCAACGGTCCTGCCACCATATTTACAAATGGAGCGGTTACCATCGTTTCCGGCCAGTACGAGCGTTTGGCGTCGGCCTGAGAATGTCCAAATTCTTTGGTAATCAAGTTGGGCCATGTGCGGCGATCGCCGCTTGGAGCAATGGGATTATCATGAAAATTTACGGTCAATTTGTAGTTGGCACACATTTCCACAATGCGGCGGGTATTTATAACTTTCTCCTTTGGCGAGCCCTTCATAAAACCGTATTTTACCCCGGCAGCCCCCCATTCCGAGAATTGTTTAAGTATTCGTTCCAATCCAAATTTATTGGCTCCCACATCGTTCAGATAAAGAATCACGCCCACTCCTTTTTCTTTGGCATAAGCCATACATGCTTCAATATCCACACCCTGGCGAGCGCTGGTAGGATCTGAATTATCATCAAACTCGGGTCCGTACCAATCCGCATCGATAAGCAAATATTGCACATTATTTTCTGCAGCAAAATCGATGAAGCGTTTGTGCGAAACCGTATTAAGTCCATATTGAAATCCATCGGCAGCAGTGTAGCCCCACACCCGCCAGTCCCACATGGCCCGACCCGGTTTAATCCACGAAGGATCATCGATCAAACAAGGTTCATTCAAATTCACCAGCAGATCCGATTCAATCAAATCACCGGGTCTATCGCCCAAAATAAATGCCCTCCACGACGTTTTGGTTGCAGCCTTTGATTCAATTTCCTGTGTAAGCAGAAATGATTCTTTTTTTGTATTTGTTAAAACAAAAGGTGCATGATCAAAAATAGCAGCTTCATGAATGGTAAAATATTTGCCGGAATTGGTTTTAAATGTAACCGGGTTACGCGCTATTTTTTCGCCATATTCCGTAAGTTTTACCGGTCCTGTATTATGGTTTTCACCATTGTACGCCCAAAAAGTATAGTCCTTGCCAAACTTGATGGAACTGTTGTCCCGCACCTTTCTCACTCCATCCGGGAAAACAAAACGCCACGCAAAACCATAATCATAAAGTCTTATTTCAAGATTAAAGGCCATTCCGTCCCCATTCTTCAGTTTCAAATCATACAGATTATATGCGTTTAAAACCACACGATTCTTTCCGTTTATGCTCTCCCAACTTTCATTAAAACTCGCCTTTCCGGTTCCAATGATTTCAACATCCTCAAGTATATTATTACCCTCCTCATTCAAGACTAAATCAATCTTTCGACATAAGGTATCACGTTTAAAAATAAGGTTTAAGGATAGTGTTTCATCATCAAAAAAAAGATTTGATTGAGTATTGTTATTTGGAGATTTGAGCTGAAGACCGGAGTTGATAGAACACGAATAAAGAGACAGAGAAAGAATAACAATTAAAAATGATTTTAACATGGCGATTAATTTTGACTAATTACCACACAATATAAAAAATATTCGGGCCATTAATAGTTCCCTTTTGGAAATAATTAGGTACAATCGCTTTTTATTATTTAAACCTGGATTTTGCTTTTAAGAAGTCCTGGCATCCGGGTTAAACAAAATAACCTTTATTTCCTTGTATAAGTGCGAACATAAAATTAGAAAGATGAGTAAAGATATACCACATTTAATGAAAGCCATCGTTTTGACAGAGGATGGCGGCACTCCCTTTGTAAAAGAAATCCCGGTTCCCAAACCGGGGCCCGGCGAAGTTCTTGTAAAGATGCATGCATCACCGATAAATCCTTCCGACCTGGCATTTTTAGCAGGTGGTTACGGAATAAAAAAAGAATATCCTGCTGTGCCCGGATTTGAAGGTAGCGGAACTGTAGTGGCAGCCGGGAAAGGATTTCTGCCTAAAATGAGCTTGGGAAAAATCGTGGCATGTGCCGCATCAAAAGAATACGATGGATGCTGGGCCGAATATATGATAACAAAGGCAGGGATGTGTGTTCCCCTTTCGAAAAACATTACACCCGACCAGGCATCTATGATGTTTGTAAATCCCATGACCGCTTTGGCATTTTTTGATTTGTTAAAAAAGAGGCCAAATTCAACCCATAAGCCCCAGGGAATAATTAATACGGCTGCAGCCAGCGCCCTTGGCAGAATGGTGATTCGGATGGGAAAAACGAAGAACATTCCTGTAGTATCTGTGGTGAGAAGAGAAGAGCAGCTTGAACAATTAAAAGCTGAAGGAGCAGAATATGTGCTAAACAGCACCGAAACTAATTTTGAGGAAAAACTAAAAGTGCTTGCCCATGAATTAAACGTAAATACAATTTTTGATGCAGTTGGCGGAAAACTGGTTCAACAACTACTGGATGCAGTGCCACCAGGCAGCAAACTATATATTTACGGAAGACTCTCGGATGAAACCTGCGAAATAAGTGAACGGGATTTAATTTTTTCCGGCAATCAAATTCAGGGTTTTTGGCTCAGTGGCTGGCTAAAACAGAAAAGTTTGTGGCAATCCTTACGAATTACAAAAAAAATTAAGGCATTGTTGGGCAAAGAACTGGGCACAAAAATTCACAAACATTTTGAAGCCGAAAATATTACCGAGGCAATTGAAACCTATAAAAACAACATGAGCAAAGGGAAAGTTTTAATCCGGTTTTAATCGCAAATTACCTGCAAATATGCCCATAAAAAAGGGAATATTGCCCATGAACAATATTCCCTCCAATATATTTTACCACTTTCTTATCGTGGGAATTTCCAGGGATTTCTATAGTTGCGTGCCAGCAGCTTATTGGCTTCTTCACTATTTGTAAAACGCTCGGTTTTTGGATCCCATTTTAATTTTTCACCAGTTAGCATGGCAATTTCACCAATAAGTGCCACACTAATGGAGCGATGCCCGATTTCAGCTGGTGCAACGGTTTCTTTGCGCGATTTTATGCAATCAATAAAATTTTGATGATGATTCCGGCTTCGGTATAATCGAATGTCATTATCACCAAATTCAGGTTCCAATAACTTTGGATCGGAAGCATAAAGCCCCGAACGATTTACCTGGATCCATCCTTCGTCGCCGTACCATACTGCACCCATTCCAAATTTATTGTCTTTTTCGCGGCCATCCCAACCGGCACCTTTGCGATTAAAATATTTGCGGCTGTTGGCCACACGCATTTCAATTCCATTGGCATATTCATATTCAATATCGTATTGAATGGGTACGTCATACATATCATTTTCGCGAATTTCACCCTCTCCTTCGACCGATATTGGTCCCGAACGTTCCATGCCAAGTCCCCACTGTGCGATATCAATGTGGTGACCCGCCCAGTCTGTCAGCTGACCCCCTGAATAAGCCATTTGCCAACGCCAGTCCCAATGTACAATTCCACGATACGGAACTTTTGGCGCTGGCCCTAACCACATGTCCCAGTTCAGTTCTTCCGGAACCGGAACAGGTTCAGGATTACCGGCTTTGTGTCCTCCATCCGGCAATCCCACTTCAACACGTTTTATTTCACCAAGCACACCATTTCTTACCAATTCACAGGCCCGGTGAAATTGTCCTCCGGAACGCTGCTGGCTACCGGTTTGCCAAACAATTTTATTCTTTTCGGCCGCATTAACAATAGCACGGCTTTCTTTAATAGAGCGCGCCAGTGGTTTCTGACCATATATGTCCAATCCCTTATTAGCTGCCGCTATTGATGGAAGCGCATGCCAGTGATCGGGCAAGGCAATATGAACAGCATCCAGCTTCTCATTTTCCAAAAACTCGCGGTAATCACCATAAGTTCGCGTATCATTCTTCCCTTTTACGTCAGCGATTATCTTAAGGGCCTTATCATGTTGCCTGGTATCCACATCACATGTGGCCACGTATTCCACTTCCGGATTCCTTAAAAAGCCATTCATGTCGCCGCGCCCCATGCTCCCCAAACCAATGCCGCCCATTACGATACGTTCGCTGGGAGCTACGAAACCATTTTTCCCTAAGGCACTTGCCCTGATTACAGTTGGTACGGCAATAATTCCACTTGCCAGTACTGCGTTTTTCACAAAATCTCTTCTTCTCATTCTATTAAGTTTTAGTTGATAAACTTTTGCTTATTAAATCTCAATTTAGGTTATTTTTTAAAGCCTGTTAAGGTATAAAATTATTTACAATCGAACTGATACTTGCTTTACTTTGTTATACTCAATATTAACTAAAGAATACAAGATGAAAAACAACATTGCCGGGTGGTTCGAGATTCCGGTTTCAAACATGGAACGTGCCATAAAATTCTACGAAACAGTTATTGGAGTAAAACTTGACCGCAACCAAATGGGACCGCTTGATATGGCATGGTTTCCCTGGATTGACGGAGCTTACGGATCGGGAGGTTCGCTGGTACATTATCCCAGTGCATACACACCTTCGGCCAATGGTGTAGTGATTTATTTAACAGCCTTATCGGGCGATTTAGCCATCGAACTGGGCAAAGTGGAGGATGCAGGAGGAACGGTGCTTCAGGAAAAAACCAAAATTTCGGATGAACACGGTTTCATGGCTTTGTTCCTCGACAGTGAAGGAAACAGGGTGGCATTGCATTCGAGGCCATGTTAGAGAGTGATAAAATAATAGATTATTGAAATTAACAACTAGTATTATGAGTGAGATTAAAAGAGAACAAATAAGCCAGGAAGTATTTGATTTATACGATGCCTATGCGCACAATAAACTTGAACGTCGGGAATTTGTAAAAAAGCTTTCAGCTTATGCAGTTGGTGGCCTTACGCTTTCGTCGCTCATGAGTTTTATAATGCCCAATTACCAGGATAAAATTCAGATTAAGGCAAACGATACACGATTAAAAACTGCATTTATCGAGTACAGTTCACCCAAAGGCGGTGGCACAATAAGAGCGCAGCTATCGAAGCCTGCTGATGCCCAAGGGAAATTACCCGGTGTTCTGGTGGTACACGAAAATCGCGGTTTAAATCCACACATTGCCGATGTTGGCCGACGAGCTGCACTGGCAGGTTTCATTTCGCTATCACCCGATGCGCTTTCTCCCCTGGGTGGCTACCCCGGTAATGATGACGATGGCCGAACCATGCAACGACAACGCGACAGAGAAGAAATGAACCAGGATTTTATTGCGGCTTTTGAGACCTTGAAAAATCACCCCGGGTGTACCGGGAAAGTGGGAGTAGTAGGTTTTTGTTACGGTGGCTCGGTTTCAAATATGCTGGCAGTTCGTGTTCCCGATCTGTGTGCAGCAGTTCCTTTTTATGGTGGGCAACCTGACGAAGAAGAAGTGCCCAAAATTAAGGCTCCACTGCTTTTGCATTATGCCGAACTCGACACTCGTGTAAATGCCGGATGGCCTGCCTACGAAGCAGCATTAATAAAGTACAGGAAGGAATATACTGCGCATATGTACCCGGGAGTAAATCATGGTTTCCATAATGATACCACACCACGTTACGACGAGACAGCTGCAACACTGGCATGGAAACGCACCATTGATTTTTTCAAGGCCCGGTTGGGATAATTTTAGTGTAAACTTACAGTCCGCTTTTCTGCATTACTTTTTAAACAAGCTTCCAATATTTTCAAAACATCAACGGTTTCTTCCGGTTTTACAAAAAGTTCTGCTCCTTTTCGAATGGCTTCATAAACATTCGTATAAAAAATATTGTAATCTCCAGGGATGGTTTCAACCAACTCTTCAACATCTTCGCCGTCTTCTTCATAAAATAAAGTTCCCCACTCTTCTGGTGGTTCGGCACCCCAGTTTTCTTCATTCGGTAAATGCCCTGCTTTTAATAATTCCTCTTGTGGATCCAGTCCCAATTTATAAAAAGTACCCAATTCTCCATGAATCGTGTAACGTGGCCCCTGATCTTTGACCAAATAGGAACATTTTAAAAGGGCAGCAAAGCCATTGTACTCCAAACGAATGTCGTAATAATCAGAAACAACACCATTTTTCCTGACAATTTTCAGATGTGCGGTAAGCGCTTTGGGCATACCAAATAACACATAGGCCTGATCTACCATGTGCGAGCCCAGATTATAGAGTACACCTGAAAACTCATCGCCCTTTTCTTTCCAGGTATTTGGAGCGATGAAAGTCCGATACCGATCGAAGTGCGACTCAAACTCAATTAATCGTCCAAACTTTGCTTCGTCCATTACTTGCTGAACCGTTCTAAAATCACCATCCCAACGTCGGTTTTGATAAACGGAAAAGACAAGTCCTTTTGCTTTTGCCAGACGCGTTAATTCTTCCGCCTCGGCGCTTCTGTGCGTTACAGGTTTCTCTACAACAATATGTTTTCCGGCTTCAATGGCTTGTTTTGCCATTTCGTAATGCAACTCATCGGGTGTGTTTACAATTACTAGCTCCACCTTCTCATTTTGTAAAATTTCATTGTACGAACGCACAATTTCAGCTTCCGGGAATAACCCTTTTGATAATTTTTTACTTCGTTCTAAAATCTGAACCACTTCAAAATCCTTATTTACTTTCAAAGAAGGTCCATGGAACACTTGCCCCGACATTCCGTAGGAAGCAAGGGCTGTTTTTACTGGTCTGTTCATCCTGCTCATTTTTGTGTAATTAAAAATAGTGATTTTACCGGGGAATTTTCAAAGTTGTTGAAAAACATCTACCAATAGTGCTATTGTATAACACATAAGCTTCGAATAAAGAATTTTTGATTGTAACTTTCCAATACTAAAAAAACCGGCAGCTTATTCACAAAACATGGAAAAATTCATCAACAATTATTTGACTCAATTTAAGTGCATTGATCTGGAGACTGGTGATTTCCCGGGCCCCTTTATCACCATCTCGCGCCAGGCGGGATGTTCAGCCCAAAGACTGGCAATTAAACTATCGAAAATTCTTACCGGCTACAGTTACATGTCGGAAACAAAAACGGATATCGTTTGGAAATGGGTGAATAAAAAAGTCTTCGTGGAGGTAGTTGAAGAGATGATCGGCGAAATCAGGACTGGTAAATTTGACGATGCTGATGAAGCCATACATTTTCTCAAGGAGGTAGCGCGTGCCTTTTCCGATGAAACCATCTACGATATTTCAGACAAACACCTCATCGAAACTTTAAAAGGAATTATTTGCCGTTTAGCCAACCAGGGACGTACAATCATTGTTGGACGATCGGCTGGTGTTATTCTGAAAGATGTTCCCAATAAATTAAACATACGTCTTGAAGCTCCAACCGAATGGCGTATAAATCGTATAATGCAAATTAAGGATTTTAGTCGTGCAGAAGCAGCAGCCTATATTAACGAGGCCGATTCTAAACGCGATTCGTTTATTGAGAAGATTATTGGAAGAAAAGCAGAGAACAATGATTTTGATGTGATTTTTAATTATGCCTCCCTCGAAGATGATCAAATAATTGATGCCGTGATTAATATTTTGCGCAACAAGAAAATAATTTCGCAACATGTTGAATATTAATTTTGGAATATAAATTGAATTTTCTTTTTTTTGTAAATTAATCTTCTGAAAATCAGGAGAAACTATACTTAAATCTCACCTTACAAAGACCTTCTTTCGGGAAGGTTTTTTTTCATATCTTTCGAATATTTCAATCAAAAAACAAGCAAACCGTAGTGATATATTAACAAATAAGGCGTTTATTTGTATATAGAATTTAATTCGTTCTTCACTTTTTCTAAATGTATCGTGATTTTCTGCATTATCTTCTAAGACGTTCTAACTGAAATATTTAAATTATTTAAAGCATGGTAGAAATTAAATTCTACCGAATTATTTACTATTTATACATTTATATTTTTCTATTTTTTTATGAATTTATTTGTTGCAAGGTTAAGTTCATCAACAACTGGTGACGACCTACAGGAACTCTTCTCTGCACATGGAGAAGTAGCATCTGCAAAAGTTATTTTTGACAGAGAAACAGGAAACTCTAAAGGTTTTGGTTTTGTTGAAATGCCAAACGAAGAAGAAGCAAACGCAGCTATTGCAGCGTTAAATGAAACAGAAGTTGACGGTAAGGAAATCGTAGTAAAAGAAGCTAATCCTCCACAGGAACGTCCACGTGGTGGCGGTGGTGGGTACAACCGTGGTGGCGGTGGTGGTTACAACCGTGGTGGCGGCGACCGCAGAGGTGGCGGCGGCTTCAACCGTGGCGGCGGCGACCGCAGAGGCGGTGGCGGTGGTGGATACAATAACGACCGCGGTGGAGACCGTTGGTAGTTCACGACAAAAAAGATATTTAAAAGAAGGTGCATATTTTATGCTCCTTTTTTTTTTACGTGAGTTATTTTAATCCGAGATATGCATTAGAAAGGCTATTCCATAGCCAAAACTGTTTCAAAGCAAAACCTTTCACGAATAACCATAATCTCTCCATAAGGTTGCATTGAAAATCAGCTAAGCTGTTACAATTTCTTCAACCAGGCTTCAGCATCCACCAGCTCCGTTTTATCGGGTGTTTTCACGGCGTAATTAAATCCGGGTTGTATGCAAAATGAGCCATATTCCCCTTTTGAATTCAATGCTATGTATCCGATTTGATGTTTTTGGTAATCTGGTATCTTCCTGGCTATGCGTTTAACGGCTTCTTCACAGGCGCGTGATGGAGACATTCCCTGGCGCATTAATTCCACAACAAGAAATGATCCAACTGTTTTCATCACCAACTCTCCCGAACCTGTGGCAGTAGCTCCACCAACGTCGCCGTCCACAAAAAGACCTGCACCAATTATTGGTGAGTCGCCTACCCTGCCCGGCAATTTGTAACCCATCCCACTGGTTGTACATGCACCCGAAACTCTTCCGTCTCTATCAATGGCAAGCATCCCAATCGTATCGTGGTTATCTTCACTTACGTTTTCGATATTGATTTTATTGCTGAATTCCTTGTTTTTCTTTTTCCACTTTTTCCATTCCTCCTTGCGCTTTTTAGTTAACAGTTTTTCTTTTTCAAAACCGTTATCCAAAGCAAATTTCAACGCCCCTTTACCGCTTAACATCACATGAGGTGTTTTTTCCATGACCAAACGCGCCACCGAAACCGGATGAACAATGTGCTGCAAATAAGTAACACTTCCGGCACGTCCTTTTTCATCCATTATACATGCGTCGAGAGTTACTTTCCCCTCCGCATCAGGTATTCCACCTTTACCTACCGTAATCACATTGGGATCACCTTCCGGAACGCGTACTCCTGCTTCCACGGCATCTAAGGAATGACCTCCTCTCTCCAAAATTTCCCAGGCAGCTTCGTTTGCAGGCATTCCATGGTTCCATGTTGAAATAACCACCGGTAGCACTGGTTTTTGGGATATGGAGTTCGAAAAAGCGTTAGGTGCCAGACTTGCAGCTGTAACTGCCATGGTGCTTTTTGCAATAAATGAGCGACGTGTTATCATGACTTATTAAATTTTTTGCAAAAGTAAATAATTTAAATCCCAAAATGACAATTTTCAATAATAATAAATCAGTTCAAGTTGTCAGGTTGTTTGAAGATTGGAATATCAGAGTATTAGAATATCAGAGTATCCTAGCCAAGCTATTAATCAATTCCGTTGTTATTGTTGTCATGGTTGTCAATATTCAGCAGGTGATCCGTCAGCTGACGGATACCAGCTGAACTCCTTGCCAGGCTTGATCCGTTCTTCCTTTCCCCATTGGGATGTCTTGTTGTCTGAAAATCCGAATATCCTGAAAAAATCACTCGTTTGAAAAGTATTCAAGTGTTTTCCGATACTTCGAAAAAACTACCGCCCGTGAAATAAAGCCAAGATATTTGCCATCGTCGATCACTGCCAGGTTGTATCGATTGGAGGTTTCAAATTTATCGGCAACGGTCTCCATACTATCTGAAGATGATATATAGAACTCGGGCATAAACATTAAATCCTTGACCATCACTTTGTCGTAAAGGTCATGCTCAAAAATTAAATGTTTTACTTTCGAGAGCTTTAACATACCTTTTAAATATCCATTTTCATCAACAATCGGGAATAAGTTTCTGTCCGATTTTGAAACCGCCTTCACAAGGTCGCGCAAGCTGGCATCGGGCGACAAGATTTCAAAATCATTTTCAATCAATTTTCTAAGTTCCATCGATCGAAGAATAGCTTTGTCTTTATGATGTGTGATCAGTTCACCGCTTTGAGCCAAACGTTTGGTATAGATTGAATGTGGTTCAAAACGCATCATGGTTACATAAGCCACAGTAGAGGTTATGAGCAAAGGAATAAACATTCCGTATCCACCGGTAATTTCGGCAGTCAAGAAAATTCCGGTTAATGGCGCATGCATTACAGCCGCCATCATTCCTGCCATTCCGGCAAGTGCAAAATTATTTTCAGGAACACCTAAATCAAAAAATGTATTGAGCAGTTTTACCAAAAAGTAACCTGCAATGGCACCTGTAAAAAGCGTTGGAGCAAATATGCCACCATTACCACCAGCGCCGGTTGTGGCGGCAGTTGCAGCTACTTTGAACAGTAAAATACCCCCTAAGACCAGTAGAATCACATAAGGATTGGTTTTCCAGTTTTCGAGGAGTGAATTATTCAGCAAATCAGCACCCTGGTTGTTAAATACACTGCTAATGCTCTCATAACCCTCTCCCCAAAGAGGGGGAAACAGGTAAATAAGAATTCCCAGAGCAAAGGCTCCGACAAATGCCCTCCAGAACCAATTTTTGATCCCCGATAATCGTCCTTCCAAATACATGGATACACGTGTAAAGTACAAGCCCATCAAACCGGTAAATATTCCAACCAGGATATAAATCCAGATTGTATTTATCTGAAAAGGAGCAACTTCCGTGAAGCGGAGCAAAACTTCGTCTCCCATAAAAAAGTATGACAATACGGTAGCTGTAATTGCTGAAATCAGCAAAGGAATTAAAAAGGCCATGGTTAAATCGAGCATTAGAACTTCCAGTGTAAACACAATACCCGCCATGGGAGCGTTAAAAATGCCGGCAATTGCACCTGCTGCACCGCAGCCCACCATTAAGGTGATGTACTTGTACCGAAGTTTAAAAAGGCGGGCCAGATTCGATCCAATGGATGCGCCGGTTAAAACGATGGGTGCCTCGGCTCCTACCGATCCTCCAAAGCCAATGGTTAGGGAACTGGCCACCATTGAAGAATAGGTTTTATGGGGCTTTAACCTGCTGCTTTTTCTAGATATTGAATACAAAATTTTTGAGACTCCGTGCCCGATGTCATCTTTGATAATGTACTTTACAAAAACAACCGTAAGCAATATTCCTACGAAAGGGTACAGCAAATACAAATAACTAAATCCTCCAACATTAATTACTTGCGTTAACTTTTCGGCAACAAAATGAATGAGATTCTTAAGCAGAAGGGCTGCGAGTCCGCTAAAAATACCTACGACAAATGCCAGAAGATACAAAAAATTTCGTTCAGATATTTTTGCAATTCTCCATGCTACCAGCTTGTTCAGCAAATCCTTTGATGTAGTTATAAACCGCTTTCTATA
>JBFEWU010000266.1:0-6625 GCA_041546215.1 Draconibacterium sp.
GTTTTCATATCTAATTTTTTATTATTGTGGATAAATTACATATGTTTAAAATCTAATGCTATTGGACAAATTGTTTCTTAAAGTTAAGAGATACTTTTTACATTTTAGAATAATTGATAATGATAATTTTTATGGACTATTGAACTGTTGGAAACTCGGTTAAGAGTTTTCAATATTTCAATAGTCATCTAAGCTGGTATTTTCACTCTCTCATTAAATCTCCTCCTTTCTTTTAATGTCTGGTTTTTTAATTCTGATCTTCGGGATAAAACCTCTTTATTCCGGGCAAAATATACATCAGCCGGTGTTACATTTTCTAAAGATTCATGGTATCTGTGATTATTGTAATAATCTACAAATTCCTGAATTCTTGCTCTCAAATCATCCGGAAAATAATAGTTTTCAAGTTTCACAATATTTTTCATGGTCCGGTGATAGCGCTCAATCTTGCCCTGTGTCTGAGGATGATATGGCGCTCCTTTTACGTGTCCCATCTTTTCATCTTTGATAAACTTCTTGAACTCGTTGGAAACATAGCAGGATCCATTATCGGACAATAATCTTGGCCGTTTATCTTCCTGCAGCCCGGTCTTATCCAGGGCGTGTCCAATTACACGTTTAGCATCATCAGATTTCATATTCTTACAAAGCTCCCAGCCTATAATATAGCGTGAATAATCATCCATAACAGTGGCCAGGTAATACTGCGATAGACACTGGAATCCGAAACTTTAATATCGTAATATCTTTCCAAATACCATTTTATCCAGACAGGCCCCATTTGAAATTTCTTTCTGATTTCAAGGACTTTATCTACAATATCACTTCCAATTCTAGGTTGATCTGGGTATCTCAAATTCCTCACAAGCCTTTGAGATATTCTTCTCATGCGACATTAGTTTTAAAACAAGCAATTTGCGGCGTTACTGGAGAATGTCATTGACACGTTTTTTGATTTCTTTTTCCATAACTCTAAATTATTGTACACTTGAAATTTACGTAAAGTGTCCAACAATTTCTGAAATATCACACCTTGTTAAAAACATGAGTATTTAGTTTAGATCTAACGGACTTAATATTCCAAATCTTTTAGATACACGCTTATAATCAAATCCTTCAAATTTCAAATCTCTTCTGGCCAGATTTTCACATGGCACGTAATTATGAATTTCATTTTGCCCGTCATATTCCAGTGTTTCCGGATTATCGGTTAAATCCAAAATCATTTCACAAAGGGTTTTACTTTGTTTGGGGGGGAATTTCATTTCATGAACATAATTATCTCTTGAGGAACTTCCTAAAAATACTGCACCCGGGCCATCCGGATTATCCGTCGTCCATCCCGGCAGATCACTGTTTATGAAGTCATTAAGTTCAACAAGGTTACCTGCACTGCCCCTGTCAATTCTTATTCCGCTTCCAGCGCCGGTTTGATTTTCAATTTTATTGGCGATAATATGGTTATTTTCTGAGCCGTTAATTGCTGTTATGCCACAATTGTACCACCAGTTCCCATGATGATTACGAATAGTATTATTTCTAATTAAAGAATTATCAATATTAAATAACAACATCCCATAATTATTACTCCCAACAAATGTATTTCGCATGATTTTCATTCCTGCTGAAATATTCCATGCATATACTCCCTGCATGCCTGCTGAATGCATTGAAAATTCGTTGTCAAAGATTTTTATTGAAGAACTAAACAAACCTCCAGCCTGAATTCCCCTGCCCACATTATTGCCCCGGACATCTTTAACTGTGATTTTTGAATCCGCAGCAAATCTCATGAACAAAACAGACCCGTATCCGATATTTTCCAATTCTATGTTTTTAACATAAAGAACACCTTTCTCGTTAATCTCCTCAAGTGGCTCTCCGAGCATTACGTGAATACCGGTTTCAACATTCATTCCACGACTGTTCCCAAAGGCAGAAGTTTCTTTTCCTTCAAGTCTGACGTTTTCAATAAATGTATTGTGCTCACCACCCAATATTTCTATCATTGTTGTTACAAAAGTAGCATCGTTGCCATAATAATCGGGTTGGACATCGGTTGGTTGATCGTCTTTCACCAGAATGGAAAGATTTTTAATTGTTACATCCCCAATGGCATTATCAATTTGAAAAACGGTAGCAAATCTGTGATGTTCACTAAGTTGTTCCCACCATGGCGAAACAGCCGCCTGAAAACCGACTGTTTCAGATCTTCTGCCGGCATGGATAAGAGTATTATCCATGCTTTCTCCGACTAAAGCACCCTGGAAACCAGTTGTAACAATATTTCGGTTTGTGTAGAAATGGTCAATCGTGGTATCATCTCCATCTGTAAGATAAACACCACCACCACTGGCTTTAACCTCGTTTAGAGCGTATTCAATATTATCGGCATCTTCCTCTCCGGTTACGTCACCACTTGGATAAACATACACGTCGTCTCCTGATTGAACAACTGACTTTAAAACCAGATCTTCAGCTTGATTTCTTCTTGAAAACTCATCATTTAATGCCCTGTCACATGCTACAATTAAGAAACTTACAATTGTGAGTAATACAATTTTTCTCATAACGTTCGTTTTAGTTAAAAAAAATTAATTAAATGATTTAATGATGGATTCAATTACAATAATCAAAATCTTATCGCTCCTTGATTGGTTATTAGCCAATAACTAATAGGTATATTGTAAGATACGTTAAGTTTTATTAAGAATCAATACAGATTGATGTTAAAGATTGATAACTAGCAATATAACTAAGGTTTAATGACAGATCTAGCGACAATTCATTGAGATTAATATTTATAAAACTTTTCTTATTAAATGGTGTCATCAAAAAAGTTTTAACAGAAACTATACTGCAAGAAACGGTCTCATTGACCATCTAAATCCGAAACTCTAAGCCTTATCCTTACAAAAACATAGATTTAAGAAATAAGATAGAAAAGGCAAATCTATAAGCGGAAAACTACTTCAAAAACAAAAAGGCGAGTACCGTGAATAAACTACGATGACACTTCAATGATTGCAAAAAAAGATGAGCTCAGAAGAATGTCGGGACAATATCGGGACATAAAAGAAGGTTCAAGCTGATTGCCAACAACTTAAACCTTTTAAAAGTAGTCCCGACGGGAATCGAACCCATATCTACGGTTTAGGAAACCGCTATTCTATCCGTTGAACTACGGGACCATATTTTATTAAGGTCTGCAAAAATAGGTAAAAACCTTAATCTGAACAAATAAACTAAAATATCCTTGTTGCATGCTGCCGATTAATTCTTCGTCGACAGACTTTTAGAAACCACTATTTTGAATTATCTTGTAGGTTATTAAAACCGGTTTATGCAATAGAACTTCGTTTTGAAAGCTAAAAGAGCAATAAACAAAGGTTTGTAGAATACAAGTATGCCACCCTTCTGGTGAACCTTTATCAGTTAACGAAGTGTCTTGTTTTGAAGCAGTTTTAGCCTGGAATAGATTTTCTATTGCACATTCCGGCTTAAACCTTTTAATATCAAAGCCATGAAAAAAAACAACATCAACCGCAGAAAATTTTTAGGCACAGGAATGGCAGCCGCAGCAACCGTGGCAGTGGGAAAATCGTTCGCCGCCGGCGATAACTCCAAAGCAATTCCTGTAAAAAAGAACGACGAAAATCCTTTCAACCCGGTAACCTACAGCGCCATGCCAACCCGCTCCTTCGGCAAAACCGGGTTTAAAGTTGGCGTACTAAGCCTGGGAGGTCAGGCAACACTTGAAATTAAAGGCCGCGAAGAAGAGTCAGAAAAAATAATTAACCGCGCCATCGATTTAGGTGTAAATTACATCGACACAGCCGCCTCGTACGGCAGAGGAGTGAGTCAGCTAAATATTGGACGCGTAATGAAAACCCGCAGAAGTGAGGTCTGGCTTTCAACGAAAACACACGACAGAACCTACGACGGATCAATGCGTTTACTCGAAGAGAGTTTAACCAACCTGCAAACCGATCATTTGGATACCTGGCAATTGCATAACATACAAAGGCAAGACCAAATGGACCAGATCTTTGCCGATGATGGTGCACTCAAAGCTATGGTAAAAGCCAAGGCAGAAGGCATGGTGCGCAAAATAGGTATAACCGGGCATTATGAACCCCTGGTTCTCCTGGAAGCCATCAAGCGTTACCCTTTCGATTCGATACTAATGGCCTTAAATGCTGCCGATGTGCATTATTTAAGTTTTAAAAATTACCTGCTACCCGAAGCACAAAGACTGGGAATTGCCATTATCGGGATGAAAGTAGCCACTCGCGGACGAATGATTTCAACCTGGACCCCACCTCCTTTGGAAGACCAACCTGAAAGAATGGCAACCAAAAAACCAGGTACCATAACCATAAAAGAAGCATTAACGTACAACATGAGCCTTCCGGTTAGCACCACAATTATTGGAGTAGACAGTATTGCCCAAATTGAAGAAAATGTAAAAATTGCATCGGAATTTTCACCATTACCATTGGCTGAAATGGAAGCAATTGAATTTAAAACATTACCCATTGTAAGGCAAGGGCTATACTTCCGAAGATGGGATTTGGGTGTATAAAGCATATGATACAAGCAGGATGAAACGGTGGGGAATACCTTTAAAAACTTTTAATCTAAATTGAATTAAACTATTTTATATATGGGAGATAGCTTTAAATAAGTTATCTCTTTCCTTTTTAAAATCATTCATTAATCTGCATGTGTATATTGCATTCAATTACGAATTAAACCAAATAAAAATGAAACCAGTTCATTCACTCATTTGCCTTGTTGTGTTAACCATGTTCTTTAGCTGCGGCATTAAGGAGAAATCCGTAACGCTATTTTTTATGGACAGTGAGCAAATTCAGTTTGCAGTTGAGGAAATTAAAAGTACGCTGGCCCAGAAAAAGATAACTCTTGAACTTAGCAGTTCTGAAAATGCAGATATTGTTTTTGCGCTTTCCGATGATCCATCCATTAAAAGCGAAGGATTTAAAATTGAAACCGGAGACAAAATCAAAGTACTGGCGCACGACAATGCCGGAGCCATGTATGGTGGATTGGAACTCGCCGAACAGATTCAATTGTATGGTATGGAAGGAATTCAGCAAACAGCACAAAATCCACACATGGAATTGCGCGGAACCAAACACAATATTCCACTTGATGTGCGCACACCCAGCTACACCGATCCCTGCGATGCAGCGCAAAAAAACATTGGAGAGATGTGGAGTTTCGATTTCTGGAAAGAATACATCGACAATATGGCGCGCTACCGCTACAATTACATTTCCTTGTGGAGTTTGCATCCATTCCCGTCCATGGTAAAAGTACCCGGCTACGAAGATGTGGCACTGGACGATGTGCAGCGATCGACAGTAGAATGGGAAGAGAATAACAACCTGAATGGAGTTGGTTTCGATGCCCCCGAAATTCTGGCTAATCCTGAAATTGTAAAAAAAATATCCATTAATGAAAAAATTGATTTCTGGAAAAAGGTAATGGCATACGGGAAAAGCAGAAATGTTGACTTTTACGTGATTACCTGGAACATTTTTGTGAATGGCACCGATGGAAAATACGGAATTACAGATAAAATTGACAACCCGGTCACCCGTGACTATTTCAGAAAAAGTGTAAAACAAATGTTTGTTACTTACCCTGACTTACAGGGAATTGGACTTACAACCGGTGAGAATATGCACGGATCGGGTTTTGAAGAAAAAGAGCACTGGGCCTTTGAAACCTATGCGCAGGGAGTTTTGGATGCAGCTGCCGAAATGCCCGGCAGGAAATTCACTTTTGTGCACCGGCAACACCAAACAGGAGCCCTGGACATCGCTGAAAAATTTAAGCCGCTTATTGATCATAAAAACATCGAGTTCCTGTTTAGTTTTAAGTATGCCAAAGCCCATGTTATGAGTGCGACCAGCCAGCCCTACCACGAAGGTTTTGTCAAGGAGATTGAAGGCATGAAAACGATCTGGACGCTTCGGAACGACGATGTGTACTACTACCGATGGGGAGCACCCGATTTTGTGCGGACTTTTATTCAGAATATTCCACACGCTGTATCGCGCGGATTCTACTATGGTAGCGACCAATGGATTTGGGGGCGTGAGTTTACCATGAAAGAGGAGTGGGCAGAAGAGCCGCGCCAGATTGAAATCAGAAAACACTGGTATCATTTTATGCTTTGGGGGCGGCTGGGATACAATCCAAATCTTGAAAACCAACGATTTATACAAATACTGCAAAGCCGGTTTCCCGAGGTTGATGCAAAGCAGCTGTTTACTGCCTGGCAGGAAGCCTCGATGATATATCCTACTACAACAGGTTTTCACTGGGGTCCGCTTGATTTTCAGTGGTATATCGAAGCTTGTAAAAGCCGCCCGGCTTACGCACAAAACGAAACCGGATTTCACGATGTAAATCGTTTTATCAATTTGCCCCCACATGCAAAATCGGGATTTCAGTCGATTCCTGACTTTGTTAAAAACGGAAAATCGGAAGATTTAAAGTCACCGTTTGAAGTCGCAGGAATGCTACATGCACAAGCAGATAAAGCAAACGGAATTGTTGCCAATTTTGGTGCAGTTGAAAACAAGGAATTGCA
>JBFEWU010000008.1:0-45922 GCA_041546215.1 Draconibacterium sp.
GCCTCCGATTCCCAATAAAAATTTATCTCCTCATCAATCCTGGTGAAAGCCGGTTTCCCTTCCAACTTTGCATTGTTGAAATATTCTCCAACAACGCCTTGTTCTCCATCTTCAGTTTGTAAAAATTCAGAGGGTATAACAGAAAGGTTGCTAACACCATCGGCCAGATGACTCCCTTCGGCATAAATAACTTCGGTGTTTTTTAATTTATTGCGTAATCCCTCGTAAACCGTTACCGGATTTTTGGCTATACCATTGTAGTTGCCCACCAGCGACTCCCAGTTATTGGCATTTGGACCAATAACTGCAATCGTTTCTATATTTTTTGATAAGGGAAGGATGTTGTTTTTATTTTTCAAAAGAACAATACTTTTGCGGGCAGATTCCAGTGCAAGTTGTGCATTTTTTCTAGATGTATTTACCGAGAATGGAATTTGAGCATAAGGCACCTCTTTTTCAGCGTCGAACATTCCCAACTTAAAACGAGCCATAAAAAGCCTTTTAACGGATACATCAAGTTCCTCCTCGCTTATTAAACCTAGTTCAAAAGCTTTATTCAGATGAAGGTATGCAACACCGCAGTTTAAGTCGGTACCTGTTTTAACAGCTATGGCTGCAGCGTCAGCAGGTCCGTCAGAGAAATCCTGAAATTTGTAAAAGTCGGAAATAGCCCAGCAATCGGAGACGGTATAACCGTCGAATCCCCACTCATCGCGTAAGATGGAATAAAGTTCAGGGCTTGCGCAACAAGGATAATCACGAAACTGGTTGTATGCTCCCATAACCGAATGTACCCTGCCATCCATAACCAATGTTCTGAATGCCGGCAAATAAGTTTCACGTAAATCCAGTTCACTAACCTTCGCATTAAACTCATGGCGTAATGGTTCGGGCCCTGAATGCACTGCATAATGTTTTGCCGTAGCCACAACCTTTAAATATTTTGGGTGGTTCCCCTGAAGACCTTTCACAAATCCTGCACCTAAAGCACCCGTTAAATAAGGATCTTCGCCATACGTTTCATGTCCTCTTCCCCACCTTGGATCGCGAAAAATATTAATGTTTGGCGACCAGAAGGTTAGTCCCTGGTAAATGCCACGCTTCCCCTTTCGGACAAAATCGTGATGTTTTGCCCGGGCTTCATCAGAAATTGCAGTGGCTACCCGGTATATTAAATCGGTATCCCAGGAGCCTGCAATACTTATGGATTGTGGGAAAACCGTTGCATAACCCGCCCTGGCAACTCCATGTAAACATTCGTTCCACCAGTTGTATTCCGGCACCTGCAAACGTTCAATGCCTTTTGAGGTATAGACCAACTGGTCGATTTTTTCCTGTACAGTCATCTGAGAGACCAGAATATCCACACGTTCTTCCATCGGCAGATTGGAATTTAAAAACTCAAAATTTTCCATTTGTCCGTAAGCAAGATAGCTGGATAGAGATAATAATACAATCGAAAATAGTTTATACATCCTGGTATTGTTTAATTAACTGTTCTGTTCTGGTCTGCCAAAAATACAAAAATACATTCGTTAATAACAAAAAAAATACCGTATTTTCATAAAACAGGAATAACAAGATGGAAAAACATATTAAAAAATATTTATCACTTCTTGCTGAAATTGATTCATTGTCAGAACGATTGGAAAGCAATCACAAAAGCCACATGAACTGTAAGCCGGGCTGCGATTTCTGCTGTATGGATTACAGCGTTTTTCCCATTGAGTTTTATTCCATGCGAAAACATCTGGGGCAAAATAAAAGTAAGCCCAGATTGAGTAAGAATGCGGCGCCCGAAGATTGCATTTTCCTGGTAGCACATAAATGTACCATATACACTGAACGTCCCGTTATCTGCCGCACCCATGGGCTACCGCTTCTCTACACCGGCGAAGATGGGAACTGGGAACTTTCGGCATGCGAGTTAAACTTCACAGAGTTTAACATGGATAATTTTTCAGTTGACAATACATTTCCACAGGATAAATACAACAGTAAGCTTTTTATGCTGAACAAAGAATTTGTTAAAGATTTTAAAGAAAAGAAATATGGGGAATATGACTTAATTCCCATTAAAAGACTGAAAGAATTTATTTAACTAAAAAACGAAAATATGAAACAATCGATTTTAATTTTATTTGCACTTGCACTTTCATGGAGTGTATTTGCACAAAACGAAGAAAAAATGGTAGATAATTCGAATAAACTTGTGGTACTTTGGACCAGTGACGATCCTGATTTAGCAGAAAAAATGGCTTTTATGTATACCTACAATGCAAAGCGACAAGGTTGGTTCGACGAAGTAGTATTAATAATCTGGGGGCCTTCGGCTAAACTGGCATCCGAAAACCTGATGATTCAGGATTACCTGGCAAAAATGAAAGAAGCCGGTGTAAAACTGGAAGCCTGTTTGTATTGTGCAAAAATGTATAATGTAGATAAAAAGTTAGCTGAATTGGGTATTGATGTTAAGGGAATGGGAATTCCCTTATCGGATTATTTAAAAGACGGCTGGAAAACCTTGAGTTTATGAAAACTGGAATTATTCAGAATCGCATAAAAAAAAAAGCATCGGTCGAATGACTGATGCTTTTACTATCTGTTTCTTCTTTCAGTACTCATCTTCGTTAAAAAAGAAATCATCCTTACTGGGATAATCCGGCCAAATATCTTCAATACTTTCGTACATCTCTCCTTCATCTTCAATCTCTTGAAGATTTTCAATTACTTCCAACGGAGCGCCCGAACGGATTGCGAAGTCAATTAATTCATCTTTAGTAGCCGGCCAAGGTGCATCTTCTAATTTTGATGCCAGTTCAAGAGTCCAATACATGTGTTAAAAATTTACGCGGTTAAACTCATTTTTTATATTGCCGCGAATATAATAAAAAAACAATACGAAATAAGCTTCCTGAAAATATTTTTATTAATGCTTCCAGTGGGTTTCTTGAATACCTTTTAAATGACTTAGTTTACGCGCTAACACGAAGAAAAAATCAGACAAACGATTAATGTATTTAACGATCTCGGTTTGAACTGAAGCTTGTTCCGAAAATTCAACAATTCTCCGTTCGGCCCGGCGGCAGATTGTTCGTGCCATATGGCATTGAGCCACTGAGAGTTCACCTCCGGGAAGAACGAAAGATTTCAACTCGGGCAAATCTTCCTCAAAACTGTCGATTGCTTTTTCAAGTATTTCAATATCCTCGTTCTTAATGACCAAATCAGCGGTAAAAGCATCACCCCGTTCGTCGGAAGCCAGGCGAGAACCTATGTTAAAAAGTTTATTTTGAATCTCAATGAGCAACTCTTTAATTTCCATTGGGATATCATACGCGCGAAGAACTCCAATACAAGCATTTAATTCATCAACAGTTCCATACCCTTCCAGGCGGGGATCATATTTTTTTACCCGGCTGCCGCCAACCAAACCGGTAGTTCCGTCGTCGCCGGTTTTGGTATATACTTTATACTTTTTTTCCATTTTTTAGAAGATAGAATTTTGAATTTACAAAACTAAATATTCCCTGGAAATTTAATACGGATTATCAATTTATATTCCATGAAACTCCTCGCAACACACTGCCAAGGTAGACATTGTCAAATTATTTCCTGTTCAAGGTTAAAATCCTGCTATTTACTGAATAGAACACAGAATAATGAACAAAGAGCAAAGAGTAAAGAACAAAGAGCAAAGAAGCAGTGTTGACAGGATATCCGGATATTCAGATTTTCGGATTTTGTTGTCAGAGTTGTCATTGTATAAACACAAGAATATCAGAGTATTATAAGGTCAGAATATATTGACAAAGCCATTAATCAATAATCATTAATCAATTCCTTGTTGTCTGAAAATCCGGGAATCCGAATATCTAAAAATCCTGATGAATCAATACACCGGGTTTTCATTGATCACATCCGATTCAACTTCACCATCTTTCAATCGAATGATGCGATGGGCGTGCCTGGCAATGTCTTCTTCGTGTGTAACCACTACCAGGGTATTGCCTTTCCTATGAATTTCGGCAAAAAGTTTCATTATCTCTTCTGAAATTTTTGAATCGAGATTACCGGTAGGCTCGTCAGCCAATAAAAGTGCCGGTTTATTCACCAAAGCACGCGCTATTGCAACACGCTGCCGTTGCCCTCCCGAAAGCTCATTGGGGCGGTGTGCCATGCGGTCATCCAGGCCCACATCAACCAGCGTTTCTTCAGCACGTCTTTTGCGGTCCGATTTACGTATTCCCGAGTACACCAAAGGAAGCATTACATTTTCAAGGGCTGTATTTCGTGGAAGAAGGTTAAATACCTGAAAAACAAATCCGATCTCCGAATTTCTGATTTCGGCAAGATTGTCATCCGACAATCGACTTACATCCTTCCCGTTAAGGATGTATTCCCCGCTGGTTGGGGTATCCAAACATCCGATTATATTCATTAGTGTTGACTTGCCCGATCCTGACGCACCCATAATTGCAAGGTACTCTCCTCTGTGAATATCAAGTGTAACCGTGCGTAAAGCACGCACAATTTGAGTACCTACTTTATAGTGTTTTTTTATGTCTCTAATTTCAATAATTTTTTCCTTCATGGCTGTTATTTTTGGAATGAGTAGTATGTTTTCTGTTTCTATTACATAATATAAACCTGTAAATTTCCTCTAAATATATTTCTTTCTCTGCAGATAAGGTGTGTTTCTATATTTTTTTAAGAATTGTTATCATAAATTATGTTTTGCTACTAAACAAAAACCATACCTTTTTAATGGTATAATTGATTGATTATTTTAGCAAGATCATTTTTTGTAAGAAAAGCCGAATAATTATATTTGTTTCATGTCCAGTTTTCTCGATCAGGAAATAAAATTTTTACCAGGCGTTGGTCCCAAACGCGCCGAAATACTACAGAAGGAGCTGAAGGTCAAGACCTTTGGCGACCTGATCCAGTATTATCCGTATAAATACATCGATCGCACGAAATACTATAAAATTTCGGAAATACATGCGCAAATGCCCTATATTCAGGTAAAAGGTGTTATCAGAGCTTTTGAAACCATTGGTTCAGGTGCCAGGCAACGTCTTTCTGCACGCTTTTACGACCATACCGGAAGTATTGAACTGGTTTGGTTTCGGGGGATAAAATGGCAAAAAGAAAATTTAAAAATTAATAAAACCTACACTGTTTTTGGGAAACCTTCGATTTTTGCCGGAAAAATCAGCGTCGTACATCCCGATTGGGAAACAGAAGAAGAACAACAGTTGAAGCCATCGGGTCTTTTTCAGGGATATTACAATACTTCTGAAACCATGAAGAAGAAGTTCCTGAATTCAAAAACCATCAATAAGTTCCAACTTACTTTGATCAATCTGGCCAAAGGTAAAATAAAGGAAACACTCCCGCATCGGCTGATTTCAAAATATAAATTAATGTCCCTGGAGGAAGCGTTAACTTCCATTCATAAGCCTGAAACGACAGTCGAGTTGAAAAATGCGACCTTTCGCCTGAAATTTGAAGAGCTATTCTTTATTCAACTTAAAATTCTGGCATTAAAACACAATCGCGATAAAAAATTCAAAGGATTTCATTTCGAGAAGGTAGGATTTAATTTTAATACTTTTTACAATAAATTCCTGCCCTTTGAATTAACAAATGCACAAAAGAAGGTAATTAAGGAGGTTCGTAGTGATGTAAACCGCAGCTCCCAGATGAACCGTTTATTGCAGGGAGATGTGGGCAGCGGAAAAACACTGGTGGCACTAATGACGATGCTGTTGGCCATGGATAATGGATTCCAGAGTTGCTTAATGGCTCCTACTGAAATCCTCGCACAGCAACACTTTCAATCCATATCGAAGTTTTTGCAGGGAATGAACATCACGCTTGGACTTTTAACCGGTTCGACAAAGGCAAAGGAACGCAAAATGATTCATGCAGCGCTGCAATCGGGTGAAATGCAGATTATTATTGGCACTCACGCATTAATTGAAGACACGGTTAAATTTCACAAACTGGGATTGGTTGTTGTTGACGAGCAACATCGCTTTGGGGTTGCCCAGCGTGCTAAATTGTGGAAGAAAAACGATTTAATTCCACCCCATATTCTGGTTATGACTGCTACCCCAATCCCGCGTACTTTGGCCATGACTGTCTACGGAGATCTGGATGTTTCGGTTATTGATGAACTGCCTCCCGGCAGAAAACCGGTACAGACCATGCACTTTTTTGAAAACCGCAGAAACCAGCTGAATAATTTCATGAAGCAACAGGTTCAGAAAGGCACACAAATTTACATTGTTTACCCGCTTATTTCTGAGTCGGAAAAAATGGATCTAAAGAATGTTGAAGAAGGTTTCAGACAGTTAACAGAGACTTTCCCGGAGTTAAAAATAAGTATGGTCCACGGAAAAATGAAACCGGCCATAAAGGAAAGTGCCATGCAGGCCTTTAAGCGGGGTGAATCGCAGATTATGGTTGCAACCACGGTAATTGAAGTTGGAGTTGATGTGCCCAATGCCGCTGTAATGGTAATTGAAAGTGCCGAACGTTTTGGTTTATCTCAACTGCACCAGCTGCGCGGCAGAGTTGGGCGAGGTGCCGAACAGTCGTACTGTGTTTTAATGTCTTCGTACAAAATCAGCACAGAAAGTCGCAAACGTCTGGAGACTATGGTGCGCACCACTGATGGTTTTGAAATTGCCGAGGTGGATATGAAACTTCGTGGTCCGGGCGATCTGGAAGGAACACAACAAAGCGGAATGGGTTTCGACCTTAAAATTGCCAACCTGGCTAAGGATGGAGAAATCCTTCAATTGGCCCGGAATGTTGCCAGTGATGTGCTGGATGATGATCCATTTCTGCAAAAGGAGGAAAACCAGTTGTTGCTTCGGAACCTTCTTTCAACGAAAGAAACCGGATTTGACTGGAGTTCGATAAGTTGAAAAAATTCCTTAATTTTCAAAAATTATTAAATCCGGTTTAAATCCACAATTCATATCTTATGGAAAAAGTACAACTACCTGCATCGGACGTAAAAATTACGCCTATAACATTTGGAGCCTGGGCAATAGGCGGATGGTTTTGGGGTGGTGCTGATGAAAAAGAATCGGTAAAGGCCATTGAAGCTGCAGTTGCAAATGGTATGACTACCATTGATACGGCACCGGTTTATGGCTTTGGCCAAAGCGAAAAATTTGTTTCAAAAGCAATAAAAGGCAAACGAAATAAAGTGGAATTACTAACCAAATTTGGACTGGTATGGGATCGAAAGTCAGGTCACCTGCACTATGAAAAAACCCATGACAATAATGGAAAGGAAATTACCCTCTATCGCCTGGGAAGTAAAGAAAATGTGATTCGCGAATGCGAAGATTGTTTGCGAAGGCTAGGAACCGACTATATCGATTTGTTCCAGCAACACTGGCCCGACAATTTAACGCCAATGGAAGAAACGATGGAAGCCCTGGAGATACTAAAAACACAGGGAAAAATACGTGCCGGCGGAGTCAGTAATTATTCTATGCAGGAGATGGAAAAAGCTGAGAAATATTTTGAACTCTCATCGAATCAGGTTCCATACAGCATGGTTAACCGCGACATTGAAGACGAAATTGTTCCTTATTGCATCAGCAACGACAAGGCAATTATTGCCTACAGTCCTTTACAACGTGGTGTTTTAAGTGGTAAAATAACCTCCGATTACAAATTCAGGGAGGGCGACCACCGCCCCACTACCCCATTCTTCCGGGAGCCTAATCTTTCCCGGATAAACGAATATCTTTCGAAAATAAAATTTTATGCCGATCACCAGAAAGCAACTTTGGCACAATTGGTTTTAAAATGGACACTACAACAAACAGGGATTACCTGCGTTTTAGCAGGAGCCAGAAATGAAAAACAGGTGCTCGAAAATTTAAGGGCAGCTGAAGTTCTGCTTACAGAAAGTGATGAAAAACAAATTTCAATTCATCTGCAACAATTGAAACTGGATTTATAAGTTGACTGTCAGCGCAAAGAACTTTTCCTGTATGAAGCGGGTTAGATCTCCCGGTTCTTTGTTGCCGATTATTTTGTTGTCAACCTGCACCACAGGTGTAATTTCACTTCCGGTTCCTGAAATAAAAATCTCATCCATTTCCAACAACTCTTCTTTCGAAAAGAGGCGTTCGTCCACCATTATCTTATTTGCAGCACAAATCTCAAGTACAACTTTTCTCGTAATTCCGGGCAGAATAAGATTTGACAAAGGGCGAGTGATTAAAACTCCATTTTTCACAGCAAATACGCTCGAATGAGTTGCTTCGGTTACATAGCTGTCACGAATTAAAATACATTCTCCGGCATTGTCTTCCACTGCTTTGTTATAGAGCATTGTATTTGGCAGCAAAGAAACCGATTTTATATCGCAGCGTAACCAACGTATATCCTCTGTGGCAATTACTTTAATTCCGTTTTCCAGTTTCTCAGCATCAGAAGGCAAATCAAATGCAAAAGCGTAAACAGTGGGTGTAATATTTTTCGGGAAATGATGGACACGTTTATTTGCACCACGTGTAATTTGCAGGTAAATTCCGGCAGGCCTGTCAAGCATAGCATTGCGGGTCAGCAATTCCATAAAAAGGGCTTCCAGTTGATCCGTTTCCTTATAAGCGATTCCAATTTCTGTCAAACTTCTGATTAAACGTTCTAAATGGTCCTGGTAACGGAAAGCTTTACCCTTGTAATATTTTATAACTTCATAAATACCATCGGCAAAAATAAAACCGCGGTCGTTTGCCGCTATTTTTGCATCCTCTTCTTGTACAAATTTTCCATTTAGATAAACCGTATTGCTCATTGAAATTTTATTATCTAGTTTTTGGTTTAAATCCCTGCAATTTATTGAAAAAACAAAGAGCATAGAACAAAGAGTAAAGAGCAAAGAAGCAGTGTTCAGTAAACCAGATATCTGGACATTCGGATATTCAGATTGCTGGATGTAAGACTATTCGACTGCTTGAATATTTTGCTCATATTTCTAATCACTAATCAATTCCTGTTGTCTTCGGACTCCGTTCTTCCTTTGAGCTTTCAGCTTTGAGCTTTGAGCTTCTTCGGACTTCGGTCTTTTTTGTTGTCATCGTTGTCGTCGTTGTCCGGTTGTCACCCTGAGCGGAGTCGAAGGGTACTTTCAGGATTTTCAGAATAATCAATAGACAATAATCATTAATCAATTCTCTTTGTCTTCGGTCTTCGGACTTTCCTTGAGAACCTGAGAACGCGAACGCAGTGAATGGGCAACTTCTCACCCCTGGCGCTCTTCTCCTCTGCGCAACCTCTGTGTCTTCTCTGTGCTCTCTGCGGTTAAAATAACTAAACACAGAGGTCACGGAGTTCCATCCCTTTCTTAACCCGATGCATTTCTACTGCATAGTGTTTTAGTATGAATTTTTTATCTTCCCAAAATAAGATTAAAAATTTGACACAAAAAAGGGATTCAATTTTGAATCCCTTTTATATGTTAGATGTTATCTTGCTTCCACATCTACAGCTACCGGACCTTTATCACTGTCTTTAATTTCAAATTCAACAGTCTGGTCTGCTTCAAGTGAAAAAACATTATCTTTCACTCCGGAACGATGCACAAAATAATCTTTTCCGTCTTCGGCCTGAATAAATCCAAACCCCTTAACTGCATCGTACCACTTTACGGTACCTTTCATTCTAGTAACGGTCTCTGCGTTGGTAACCACCGCGACCACCGCCGCCACCGCCGCCACTACGACGATCGTTGTTTTCGCGAGGCTTCGACTCGTTTACTTTGATGTTACGTCCACCAACTTCGGCATTGTTTAATTCCTGAATAGCTTTGTTTGCTTCTTCGTCGCTATCCATTTCAATAAATCCAAAACCTTTACTTCTTCCAGTAAATTTGTCAGAAATAATTTTTGCTGATGATACTTCACCATACTCTTCGAAGATCTCTCTCAAATCTTCTTCGCCTAAATTGAAAGGCAAATTTCCAATGTAAATGTTCATTTTATACTATATTAAAAATTAATGTTTGCTTTAACTATTGAAACCTACAATAAACCATTCAAAATGGATTACTTCCATTGTTACTTGAATACAGCATAAAAGAAACTTAAATAACGATTGAAATAACGTGGAGAAAACACTAGAAAGATGAACTGTCCGGTTTAAACTAAAAATTCAATAAATAAAGACCAACTCGCTAATTACCAGACATTCGAAATGAATAATTTCTATTTGAATCTAAAAATTAACGCATCAAAGGTAAATTATTATTCTAATAAACAAGACAAAATCAATACTATTTTACTTATTGTATTAACAAACAGTTGTTTATATGCGACGATTATCCCGTAATTAGGTCTCGAATTACCTGGCTTGCCAAAAAACAACCAAAAGCAGGTGGCATATAAGAAATGGTGCCCACAGTCGATTTTTTATTTTGTCCTTCCTCAAGGCGCACAGCACTTTCATCAATCAATTCTGAAGAAAAAACAACTTTCACTCCCCTTTTTACACCGAGTTTCGACAGGCGTTTTCGTAACATTCGTGCCAGCTTGCAATTGTGTGATTTCGAAATATCGGCAATGGATATTTTCGAAGGATCGAATTTGCCACCGGCCCCCATTGAACTGATGATCGGTAGTTTTAACTGAACGGCGTGGTAAATAAGAAATACTTTGGGAGCGAGAGTATCTATGGCATCAATCACATAATCGAAATCGCTGCTTTTTAATAATTCTATGATTTTTTCATCACGAATAAAATCGTTAACCACGGTCAATTCAATGGCTGGATTTATATCCTGAAACCGTTGAGCAAGAATTTCTGCTTTTGGTTTACCACTGGTACTGATCAGGGCCGGTAATTGCCGGTTACGGTTTGTCTCTTCAACCACATCGCCATCAACAATGGTCATGCAACCCACTCCTGCCCGGCAGAGTTGTTCGGCTGCATAGGCCCCCACTCCGCCTAAACCCACCACTAAAACCCTGGCCTTTTTTAGTTTTGATATTTTTTCTTCTCCCAATAATAATTCCGTGCGATCCAACCAGTGCATAAAAGTTTCAATTTTCAGGTTCAGTGTATGAACTAATATGATGAACTTAAGGTATTTTCAATCTTATTGAAGTTCTTCCAAACTTCATTTTTGAGTTCACTTAGTGAAATGTTTTTCAAAGCGGCTGCTTTTTCATAAATCCGGCCCACTTCCACTCTCGACTCATCGGTTTCAAAAAACAGCTTGTTCAAAGGCAGGTATTTCAGCGATTTCATCCCCTTTGAATTCTGGATAAAAATACTTTCGCCAAAAGAAAAAAGAAATCCCATTTCCGACATCCGCTTCGTTAATTCAAGGCTGCCATTGTAGCCATGCATGATCCAGGGCATTGCCGGGCTCATCCGCTTGCGTAGTTCCACAACCTCATTAAAAGCCTTTACACAGTGAACTATGAGAGGATATTCATATTCTTCCGCCATATATGCCTGTGCTTCAAAAACACGACTTTGTTCTTTAAAATCGGGCGCAGCCAGCTTGTCCAGTCCTGTTTCGCCAACAAAAATCACATGGTCAAATTCCAGTGCCTCTTCAACCATCTGTAGAGCTTCATTATTATCTTGTTTTGTTGAAACATGCCAGGGGTGCAATCCTACTGAATAGAAATTCCGGCCATTAAATGCAGCAAATCCATCGCCAGGATAGATATTCTGAACGGTAACCGTTTCGGTTTCATCATGAAACGGATGAGTATGAATATCTATGTATGGAACTGGTTGCATCTGTTATTATGCTAGCTCAAGAATTTTGGCAACAACATTACTGGCTCCCGTTGCTATTTGGTCTATGGTAGCATCCAGCATGTAACAAGGCGTTGTAACTACCTTATATTTTTCATCAACCACAATTTCTCCATGTGTTGTTTTCACGTGCGATGCTCCCAGTGTTTCAATGGCCTTCGCGGTTCCTTCATCCTGTCCAATGGTTACTTCAACATCGCCCAGCACTTTGGCAATCAAAGCCGGCGAGATACAGAGTGCACCAACAGGCTTTTCAGCAACAACCGTTGTTCTGATCGCTTTTTCAACATCTTCATTTACTTCACAATCGGGGCCATCGAATGCAAAAGTGCAGAGGTTTTTTGCCGCTCCAAATCCTCCCGGAAAAACAAGGGCATCGAAATCTGCTGCGTTGTATTCCGAAAGCGCTTTGATATTTCCACGGGCAATACGTGCCGATTCAACCAGTACATTTCTGCTTTCCGGCATTTCCTGTCCAGTAATATGATTTACCACATGCGCCTGTTTTATATCAGGAGCAAAACATTGGTACCTGGCGCCATTTTGTGCGATGGCCAATAATGTTAATGTTGCTTCATGAATTTCTGCGCCATCAAAGACACCATTCCCGGCTAAGACTACTGCAATATTTTTCATGTTATTCAATTTGTGTTTTTCAAAACCAAAATTACGGTATAAATGCGAAACCTTAAAATGAAAAAAGCCGATTCATAAAAGAAACGACAGGAATTTTTCAACTTTATTAAATTTTAACCATAAATCAGAAATTGATATACTTCCATGCTTTGATCCTTAGTATGGCACACAAAATAGATTTACTGTTCCGGGAAAAAGAAGCACTGCTAATAACCGAATCACAAAAGACCAGAGTCCTTTACTTATTTTTCTAGTGCTTGATTTGACAGAAGGTCATGTATTTAAAGCATTACCATATATGTACAGTTATGATTATTCGATATTTATCATTAATATCAGTTGATTTCCTCCAAATCATACGGAGTTTCCTGGTAAACGTAATAATTCAGCCAGTTCAAGAACAACAGGTTTGCCGTAGATTTCCAACGCATTAAGGGCGCCAAATCCGGGTTATCGCCGGGATAATAATTGATTGGTAGGTCAATAGGCAGGTTTTTGGCCAAATCGCGCTTGTATTCTTTATCTAAAGTGTGACGTGAATATTCCGAATGACCTGTCACAAAGAGCTGTCGTCCGTTTTTCGCTTTTACAATGGTCACTCCTGCTTCCTTCGAGAGTGCGATTATTTCCAGCTGTTTTACTTTTTTTACGTCTTCTTCTTTAATTTCGGTATGCCGCGAATGCGGCACATAAAACACATCGTCGAAACCTCTGAAAATAGGAAGTTTTGAATCGGAAAGTTTGTGTTCGAAAACCCCAAACATTTTCTTGTTCAAGGGATATTTTGGAATGTTGTAATAGTGAAACAAACCTGCCTGTGCGGCCCAGCAAATAAATAAAGTAGAAGTTACATGATGTTCTGCCCAGTCCATGATATGCTTCATCTCATCCCAGTAGGTCACTTCTTCAAACTCCAAAAGTTCCACCGGCGCACCCGTAATGATCATTCCGTCGTATTTCCGGTTCTTTAGTTCATCAAAGTCCCGGTAAAACGCGGCCATGTGTTCCGATGGTGTATTTTTAGGAGTATGCCATTTAATTTTCAGAAAATCGATCTCAATCTGAAGTGGTGAATTCGACAACAAACGCAGGAGATCAGTTTCAGTTGATATTTTGAGGGGCATCAAATTAAGAATAACAATTTTCAAGGGCCTGATATCCTGGTGTGCAGCTCGTGATTGGTCCATCACAAAAATATTTTCCTCTTTCAGAATCTCTATGGCCGGTAATTTATCCGGAATATTTAAAGGCATGTTTTCTATATTTATATTATTGTATTGAGTAATGAGACTTTATGTCTCACTACTCGTTACTTAAAGCTATTGAACTTTCTCAAGTGCCTGTTCAAAGTCGGCAATAATATCTTCGATGTGCTCCAGTCCAACACTTACGCGTAAACCGGTTGGGAAAACTCCTGCGGCAATCTGAGCTTCCTCGGGCAATTGCTGGTGCGTTGTTGCAGCCGGCTGAATAATCAGGGTTTTAGCATCGCCAACATTGGCCAGATGGCTTACCATTTCCAGGTTATTCACTACCTGGTTTGCGGTTTCCTTGTCGCCTTTTACATTAAATGAAAGCACACCACCGGCACCTTTGGGTAAATATTTTTTTGCATTTTCAAACGACGCACTGCTTTCCAGTCCGGGGTAGTTTACACTTTCAACCTTTGGATGATTTTCCAACCATTTTGCAAGGGCCAAAGTGTTTTCAATATGGCGGTCCATACGTAAAGAAAGCGTTTCAAGTCCCTGTATCAACTGGAAAGAGTTAAAGGGACTTAAAGCAGATCCAAAGTCGCGCAATCCTTCCACACGTGCCTTTATAATAAAGGCAATGTTTCCAAATGGCCCGTCAAAATTAAATACATCCCAGAATTTCAGTCCATGATATCCCTCCGATGGTTCGGTGAAACCTGGAAATTTGCCGTTGCCCCAATTATAAGTTCCGGCATCGACAATTACACCGCCAATACTGGTTCCGTGTCCGCCTATCCATTTGGTGGCCGACTCAACTACAATGTCGGCACCGTGTTCAATGGGACGGAACAAATATCCGCAACCGGCGAAGGTGTTGTCGACAATAAAAGGAATATCATATTTTTTGGCCACTTCGGCTATTGCATCAAAATCGGGAATCACAAATCCTGGATTTCCAATGGTTTCCAGGTATATGGCTTTGGTGTTTTCATCAATTAATTTTTCAAAAGAAGCAGCTTCCAGGTCATCAGTAAAGCGGGCTTCAATTCCCAATTTTTTAAAAGTTACTTTAAATTGGTTATATGATCCGCCATATAAATACGGAGAAGAAACGATGTTGTCACCGATGTCGAGAATATTGTTTAGCGCCAGAAACTGTGCCGCATGTCCCGAACCAACTGCCAGGGCAGCTACTCCGCCTTCCAGGGCGGCCACCCGTTGTTCGAACACATCGGTGGTTGGATTCATAATCCGGGTGTAAATATTTCCAAATTCTTTCAGTGCAAACAGGTTTGCCGCATGTTCTGCATCGTTAAAAACATACGACGTGGTTTGATAAATGGGTACTGCCCTTGAATTTGTTGCTGAATCGGGCTGATGTCCTGCATGTTGTTGCAGGGTTTCGAAATTTAATTTTTTTGTTGTCATTTTGTTATTTTTAATGAATTATAAAAATCTTGTTTTTACTCCTCTTCCCTCCTTTACAGATTCTATCCAATGCGGGAAGAAAAGAGAGAGAAATACTACTGGAAAAATGCTTTGTAAATTTCCCGAACACTTTTTTCCTTATCCGAATGATGAACCACCAGGTAACTTACCAAATCAGATGCTCCTGAACCACTTAACACTACATTTATCTTATTGTTGGCTACTGCCGTAAATATTTTGGCAGAAACTCCAAAAGCATGTTGCATTCCGTGTCCAACTACACCAATCAATGAAATGTCTTTTACCACTGAAATTTCAGTTACCGATGAAAATCCTAATTTGTTAACCAGTTTTAATGCCTTGTCGCCATTTTCCTCACTTAATATGAAATTGATGGAAGTTTGGGATGTAATGACTGATTTAATATTTATTCCTGAATCGTTGAGTTGTGTGGTTACTTTTGCCAGAATACCTGGCTTCAGACCCACGCCCGGCCCATCTAATTTCAATAGCGAAATATCATCGGTACAGGCCACACTTTTCACAATCTGCTCTTCAATAAATGTTTCGGTATTGATTATGGTATCCACCACCCCATCGGCCGAATCGGAACGAATTACTTTGATTGGAATATGCTCATGTTCCAGGGGTTCAACGGTTCTTGGATGAAAGGAATAATGTTCGAAATAAGCCAGTTCACTGGCCTCTGAATACGTCAGGCGTTTAATGGTAGGAAGATTTTCAAGGATTTCAGGATTTGCCCGCTGAAAATCATTATCCAAATCCCAGAGTAAAAGTTTACCGGCATTCAATTCTTTTGTCAGGAAAGCTGCTGTATAGTCGGCCGAAGTTTTCCCTGTCCTTGCGAACTTGCCGTTTTCTGTTATTCCAAAAGTTCCGGGAATTGCATATGTGCCATCTGCAAAAGATGCAATTTTATCTGTATTCACCGACAGGAATGTGGCTGTCCCAAAATCGGAACTTGCCCGTAATTCGACTTCCTGTGGTTGCACAATACGTATTTCCGGCCACCGGCTTTTTAAAATTTCCACCGAAAGCATTTCCGCAAAACTCAGCACCTGATCTTTTAAGGCACTGGAATAATCGCCGATTAGTGCAATTCCTTTAAGCAGCCCTGTTAACTGTTCAGTCAACTTTTTATAGGCCTCGCTAAGTTCTGCATCTACTCTGTCAGTATAAATGGCACCTAGTTGTTCGCTTAGCTCCGTTTCGTTAATTTCTTTCTGAAAAACGGTTGCAATGCTTTCGCTTAAAAGTTGCAAAAGCTCCGGAATAGCAGAAACAACAACAAACTTTCGTCCCTTGTTTCGGTTTAAGTATGCACTTAAATTGCATATGGAATTTGGGTTGCCAATGTGGCTACCACCCAATCGAATAATTGTATTCGACATAAGATTTTACGCTTTAATTTTACTTTGATTTGTAAACGCCCGGGATAAAGATGCCTTCAAACAATGTTTTGCACTGCATGAAGGCTAGCGCATAAACATAGACATAGACGACATGAACATAGAACAGTAATTGTTTACTGCTGCTAAAGAAAGGGTATTTCTTGTTTCTACATTCATTCTTGTCGATTTTGTATGCCGCAAATATAAATTGATTTTTTAGAAACACAATATTATCTGGAATGATTTCACATAAAAATTTAACATTTAACGGTCTTAAGAGTCTGCCAGCAGATCCTCCTCATGCACTTTTAGTGGAGATATGGTATCGGGTTTACAGGTTACAAACATGTGCAAAGTATCATTTGTTTAAATAATAGCATCCACTAATACAAACTGAAGCACGCAAAAACACCAGAAGTTTAAAAGCATTCTTCGTATGATTAGTTAAACGTGTATTTCTTCAAATCAATGTCCAAAGGATAGTTGTTAAACCATTCTTCCAAATCTTTTTTTAATTCTGCAGCTTTGGCAGGTTCCTTTTCTTTTAGGTTCTGCGTTTCCCCCATATCTTTTTCAAGGTTATACAACTGAACATTCGCTCCGTCGAAATCCATCAGCAACTTATAATCTCCTTTACGTATTGCCAGATCCGGATCGTTGTCCCCCTTGTAACCGGGTCGGTCAGGAGGTCGGATCCAAAAAATCGGTTTTGTTCTTTTTTGTTGTTTTATTCCTGAAATGGCATCCAACATCAACTCACCATCGTATTTTGCATTTTTATCAGGAGTGGCACCGGCAATTTCCATAAATACCAGCGGGAGATCGATTGCGGCCATTACCGTTTTGGTGTTTTTGGTGCCTGCCTTCTTTTTTGAAATTTTACCCGGCCACCAGCTAATAAAAGGCTCTCGAAATCCGCCTTCGTATAAATTGGTTTTATATCCGCGAAGCGGACCCGCGGTGTTTACAGCCTTGTCTGGACCGTTGTCGCTGGTGAAAATTATGAGCGTGTTCTTGCTGAGTTTCGGGTTATTTCGAATATAATCGAACAAACGCCCCATGTGTTTATCCATCTCCTCCATCACTCCTAAAAAGCGTGCTTTGGTTGAAAGATCGCCCCGAAGATCTTTGGGTGGTTCAAGCGGTGTATGAATATCATCGGGCCAAAGATTGATGAAAAAAGGCTTGTTTACTTTTTGTGCATTTTCAATGGCATCAATGGTGCGGTCCACAAAAATTTGTGTGAAATTCTCGCGTTTTGCCCAGTGTACTTCTCCTCTTCCCAGCCGGGCAGATTGCTTTTCCAATCCACGCGTACTGTCAGGAAGATTTAGCGTTTCGTAGGTGGCCAGGTAACGTTCTCCCAAACCTTCAAACTGCGTTACCGATTCATCAAAACCATACTCAGTAATTAACGGAGCTTCACCTACATCGCGGCCGCCACCCATGTGCCATTTGCCAATGTGTGCGGTGTAATAGCCTGCAGCCTGAATATTCCGGGCTACCGAGGGTGCCGATAGATCGAGGTAATTTTTCATTCCCCTGTTTGCATTTGCTTTTCGGCTATCAATGTATGAAGTTATTCCCCAGCGAGCCGGATACTGGCCGGTTGTAACCGCAGTTCGCGAGGGTGAACAAATGGGTGAGTTCACATAAAACTGGGTAAATAATATTCCTTCATTCGCCAAACGATCAATATTTGGAGTATGAACATCTTTTCTTCCATAGCACCCCAAATCAGCATAGCCCATATCGTCAATAAAGACAAAAAGGATGTTTGTTTTTTTATCGTTTTTTTGCTGAAAACCATTGCCGGCAAAGGTCTTTGTACTGCAAAACGATAAAATTATTGATAGAAAAATTATTATTCGATTCATATTATTCAATGATTAATTCAAATCTACTTTGTAGGTTTTGTTTTTGCCTTTTGGTGCGTATCCAGCAGCTTCACCAATTCCGCAACTTTATCCTGTTTTTGTGCTGCCCAGTTTTGTGTTTCATGCGGATCATTTTCGTAATCGTACAATTCATACAAAACTTCTTTAGAACCATCTTTTATTGGCGTCCAGCGCACCATACGATATTGCTGTGTCCGAATAGCCTCTCCTAAATATCCTTGTTTTATGTAGGCATGATAAGCGTGGCCTTTCACACGTTTTGTGCCATCTTTCAATACCGGCACAAGACTGGTTCCGTCAATGGGTTGCGGAACATTTGGTTTTTCAAGACCTGCCAAATCAGCTAAAGTTGTGTAAATGTCAACTGTTTCGGCCAGTTGTTCTGTTTTCGTGCCTGGAGTGGTTACTCCTGGTGCTACAAATACAATGGGTATTCGCGTTGCCTGTTCAAAATTAGTATGCTTTGTCCATGTTCCGTGATCGCCTAAATGCCAGCCATGGTCGCCCCATAAAACAATGATGGTATTTTCATCCAGACCTAAACGTTCCAATTCTTCAACAACACGGCCTAACTGGGCATCCATATAACTCATACTGGCATAGTATCCGTGAATCAGCTTTCGTTTCAGGTCTTCATCGTAAATACCGGTTTCCTTTTCGGGTACCGGGAAAAACTGAACGATTTCTCCCCTTCGCTTTAATGCGCAATCTGGTGCATCTTTTGGTTGTTCTTCGTTAACCGGCATGGGAAGTTCGTCTGGATTATACTTGTCCCAGTATTTTTTTGGAGCACAAAACGGCAGGTGCGGTCGAGCAAAACCAACCGCCATAAAAAATGGCTGATCCGGGTTTTTACTTAACTTTCGCAAACGGTTAATTGCATGTGATGCTACACGCCCATCGGCGTAGGCTTCGTCCAACACATCAGGACTTTCCCAGGCTGCACCTCTGGGCAACTCCCTGTTTTTAGGTAAATCTTCAATAAACATTCCGGAGTTTTGGAAATAAGCCTCTTCACGAGTTAGTTGTCTGTTGGTGCTTTCAGGAAGTAAATATTCAATTACCTTTTCTTTGTGGTGAGGAATACTCCATGAAGCTTCGTCGTTGGTGTTTCCGTGCCCGATATGAAAGACTTTCCCCATCGATTCCACGTGGTAACCTGAATTCATAAAATACTGAGGCAAAGTAACCGCATCGGGGTATATTTCGCGGAACTGTGTACCAAAATTGTAAATTCCCGTACTGGTTGACCGGGCACCAAGTAATAAATTATAACGCGACGCCATACAAACTGCCTGGTTGCAGTAGGCGTGCTTAAAAGTCATTCCTTTTTCTGCCAGGCGATCGATATTCGGACTATGTGCTACTTTATCGCCATAAATCCCCAGGTTGGGTTTCAAGTCGTCGACCAAAAGCAACAAAATATTTGGCCTTTTCGTTTTATCTCCTGCCATGGTTCTTGTTGTATTGCCCAACAAGATTAATACTGAACATAAATAAATTAAATACTTCATCCTTGTAATTATTGTATTTTTGCCATCAAACTACTTTTTCTCTTTTTCCCGCTTCTCCCTGTACATCTTCTGAATCTCGGTCCATGGCAGCACGTGATTGGTTTCTGCCCACTCATCATACATCCGGTTCATCTCTGCAACTTTCTCCGGGAATTGTCCAACGAGACTATATTGTTCGGTCCGATCAGCTTCCATTCCGTATAATTCCCACTCTGTTTCGCGTTTTTTGTTCCATTTCGATACCATTTTGTATTTGCCCAAACGAACCGCTTTATTCCCTTCGTGTTCCCAGAAAATGGCTTCGGTATGAATACGTTTACTCTCTCCTTCAAAAAGCGGAACCAGGCTTTTTCCTGCAGCTGGAACAATTTCATTTCCATTGTATTCTTTAGGGTAAGTAGCTTTTGCAACATCAACACAAGTTGCCATAATGTCGGGTAAAAAACCATATTCTGAGATCAACTTACCTTGATTTTCTTTTATAGCCTTGAATTCAGGCTTCGCTGCCAAATTATTCATCAAGTAACCCTGCCTTTTTATGAATTTCATAAAGTTTCTCCGGTGCAATCTTCATCACTTCCCTATCGTAAGTAACCAAACCGTTTAATTCACCTTCAACATCTGTGGTCTGTGTATATACGCCCGCACTAATTCCTTTTTTTCTTAACTCACCAAGAATTCTGCAACTTTCAGTATAACGTTCAATGTATTCTTCTTTAGTTTTTGGCATTCCACCATAACCCCAGTTTCTTTTTGATGTATCCCAGATATGGTCTTTCTCAGCCCAACCGTGACCACCAAATTCGCCAACAGCTTTTATGTAATCATTGTAAAGAGCCACGTCTAAGGGGTAATTTGGATGCGGATACTGATGCTGGTCGGCAATATCGCCCACTTCGAAGAAATTACCACCACTGGCAATATTTAAAAGTCGCGACGGATCGTAAGCTTTTACCCAGTTACCAACTTCCATACTGCGGTGCTGTCCCCAGCGCTCGTTAAAGGTTGTCCACACAACCACCGACGGATGATTATAAAGCACATCAATCATTGTTTTCAACTCGTTTTTATACAAGTCATGTGCCCAATCCGGCCAGTCTGCATCCAGGGCATCTCCTTTATTCCATTGATTTTGTCTCTCCGGAGTATAATCATCGCTCTCCATGTGCAGCCTTTTCCATTTTGGCCATTCGCTACCGCCACTACCACCGGATGTCTGGTCTTGCCAGATTACAAATCCCATACGGTCGGCATGATAATAATATCTGCGAATTTCCGCTTTTTTATGCTTGCGGATCATGTTAAACCCAGCCCTTTTCAGAAAATTCATTTCCCAAACAATGGCCTCATCAGAAGGAGGAAGCAGAAAACTTTCGGGCCACCATCCTTGATCGAGTGGTCCCAAATGAAAGATTTTATCACCGTTTATTGTAAACTGCCAGTTACCTTCAGCATCGCAGGCTTTTCCGACTGTTCTGAATCCTGCGTAAGAAGTTACAACATCAAGAACTTTCCCGTCTTCATCAAGCAATTCAATTTTCAGATCGTATAGTTTTGGAGAAGCAGGAGACCAAAGTTTAGCGTTTTTTACACTTAACAATACATTGCTGCAAAACCCCTTCTTTTTTGCCACAACTTTATCATTATCTAGAACAGTAACTTGCAACTGCACCTTTTGCTGCTGCCCTCCAATGGTGGCTGCTGCTTTTAACTCACCATACATGTCAGCAAGAATTTTCAGGGATTGAATATAGGTTTGCTGAACACTTTCAATCCAAACAGGAGCCCATATACCTGAGGACGGCGTATACCAGATTCCACCATTATTGCGCTTCTGTTTTCCACGCAACTGGTATAAATCGGGATCATCGGTTCCGTCAATCACACGGAGTTTTAACTCGTTTTCACCGGTTTTAACCAAATCGGTTACATCCAGCGAAAACGGTAAGTTACCACCAATGTGCGAACCGGCCAGTTTACCGTTTACCCATACCATACATTTGTAATCAACACCTTCAAAATTCAGCAGCTGGCGTTCGTTAGCTTTTGGAGCCAGCTCAAAAGATCTCCTGTACCATATCACCTCGTTCGCTTCAATTCTTCTTCCCACACCCGACAGAGGCGTTTCCAGGGCGAACGGAACCAGAATATCCTTTTCCCAAACTTCCGGTTTAGCGGTATTATTTTTTGTAACGGCATACTCCCATAGTCCGTTCAGGTTTTTCCATTCCGAACGAACCATCTGGGGACGAGGATATTCTTTCCAAACATTTTCCGGAGTCACTTTTTCCGCCCACCGGGTTTTTATTTTATCTCCTGCAGGCTTCCATTCCTGGGCTAATAAAACAGTACTTATAAAAAGTATTGTAACTGTTAATTTAAGTCTCATTCAATTTGTTTTTTAAAGTTTATAATTAGGCATTAATAAGCCACTGAGCAATTTCTCAATTGAAAACTTATTCCATCCAATTAGTTTTTACCTCATTTTGCTGAAATGATTTCCCTTTCTGGCCTTATTTAATTCTTTAAATGAATCAATTTCAGCACCGGGGTCACCCTGCTCCTTCATCCATTTATCGAGTTCATTGGATAAACTATTTTTTACGGATTCTGTTTCATCTTGTTCAACCAGATTGTTTAATTCAAACCGATCTGCTTTTATATCATATAGCTCCTCGTACGGACGTTTCATGTACCGGTTTACCAAGTCGAGCGTCTTTTCATTATTCGATGCCTCAAAAATCCACGAAGGCCAGTATAGATTTAGGGGCATACGGGCCATTAAATGTTTTTCGATGTACAATTTATCAGAAGTCAGATTTCGGATATAATGGTATTCTCCATTGGTTACAGAACGTATCGGGTAAGCAGGTCCTTCAGGAACATTGTTATGCATAAAATAGGCGAACTCGCGATGCGTATCTTTCTCTCCTTTTAAAACAGGTAAAAAACTTGATCCGTCGAAATTATCTGCTACATCTGCACCCACAGCATCGAGTAAGGTTGGTAAAACATCGTTGTACTGAATAAGTGCATCGGTTCGTTTTCCTGCCTGCACTATCCCCGGCCAGCGTACGATAAAACCGGTGTGTACTCCGTTATCCCAATTGGTCCATTTGCAAAATGGCAGCTGTGCTCCCTGCTCCGATGTAAAGATCACAATTGTATTGTCCTCAATATCTGCCGCTCTTAAAAGATCAAGTGTTTGTCCAATCTGACTGTCAAGCACCTCAATCTCGGCCAGGTATTTTGCAAATTCTATTCTGGTTTCTTTGGTATCGGCTAAATAAGGAGGCAGTTTCAATGTAGCGGGATCAAAATGAGATGGATCGCCAACTGTCCACGGAATGTGCGGAACTACCAGTGTCGCTACCAAACAAAAGGGTTGGTCTTTGTCCCTTCCGATAAATTCCTTCATTTTTCCGGCATCGTATTTCGCGGTTTCCGAAACACAGTTGCGTTCTACTCCGTCCACCATTTCAAAGGGATAAACTTCTCGCGGATCGGCATGAACCTTGCCGGCGATTCCGGTACGGTAACCCAAATCGCATAAATAGTGTACGATACTTTTTGTTCCGGTGCGGGCGATTGAATGGTTCCAGCAAACACCACTTGAAACCGGTTGCATTCCGGTATATAACTCGGCACGGCACGGTACGCACATCGACATGGTTACATAGGCCTTGTTAAAGGTTAATCCCTGCGAAGCCAGTTGGTCAATTCGGGGAGTTTCAACATTCACACCACCGTAAACCGAAAGATCACTGTGTGTACAGTCATCGGCCATAATGATTAAAATGTTTGGTTTTTGTTTACCAGATTGTTTAGCACTTATTTCCGGCAAGAACAATCCAATACAAAAAATAATAATGATAATTCTTTTGGACATATTCGTTTATGGTTTAATTCTTCAAAATTAAAAGCTTATGTAGACCAACCTTGCATTATTGTACAGAAGTTGTTCATTATATCCGTGAAAGCGATATAAATTTAGCAATCCAATCTTATTAAATGACGATTTTAAATCAAATTAGACCTAGTTTGGATATATTGGAAACAGAATGATTCGGATAATTAAAGAAGAATCCAACGGATTAAAAGCTATGATCTATTTAATTCTCAGTTTCCCGAAAGAAGGGGCTGCTGCATACAACAACAGCAGCCACAAAGATTTGATCTAACTAACGAATCAAACTTTAAATTCATCAATATACCGGATTCTTTTCACACAATGGATTTACTTACCAACGACTCAGGACCTTACTCCTGCCCGTTAGGGACTTTCACCCTCTGGAAATATTTCGTTCCTCTTATGTTAATTGCTGTGAAAAAATTGTAATTTACGAATTTATTCAGCGCTTTTAAATAAGTGGGCACATGCCCATACTGGGTACACGCAAATTGTATGTTTCATACCGAAGCCTGTGGTTTCCGGTCCTTGCTTGTCAATTCAATTTCCCAGTCCTATTGGGCGGAAAAGCACATTGAAAACCGGTACGCAAAATACAAGTGAACGCTGTAATACATTAGGTAAACCATTATACTATGACAGAAGATAGAGTTAATTCAATTGAAATCAACAAAGAAGAGTTTCGAAAAATCGGACATCAATTAATAGATGATATTTCTGACTTTTTATCTAATATTGATAAAAAACCGGTTACATGTAACGAAAGTCCTGGTCAATTACAAAGTATTTTAGGAAATACTTCTTTACCAGAAAATGGTAAACCAGAAGCAGAACTAATATCAAGAGTAACAGAATTATTATTTAACCATTCATTATTTAATGGCCATCCTAAATTTTTAGGGTATATCACTTCATCAGCTGCTCCGATTGGTGCATTGGCTGAATTACTTGCTGCATCTGTAAATCCAAATGTTGGTGCCCATGTTTTAAGTCCTATGGCAACTGAAATTGAGAAGCAAACTGTGCAATGGTTAGCTGAGTTTATTGGTGTTTCACCAAGCTACGGTGGAATTTTAGTTAGCGGTGGAAATATGGCAAATTTCACTGCCTTTTTAGCTGCCAGAACTGCTAAAGCACCTAAAAGGATAAAAGAAGATGGACTTTCAAATACAACCAAAAAATTAATTGTTTATTGTTCAAAAACGACACACACCTGGATTGATAAAGCTGCTATATTGTTTGGTTTAGGCACAAATTCTATTCGTTGGATTCAAACGGATTCTTCAAATAGAATGAATAATAAAATTCTGGAAGAAACAATTAAAAAAGATATAGAAAATGGTTGTCAACCAATAATGGTGATAGGTACGGCTGGAGATGTTAGTACTGGTGTCGTAGATAACCTGAAAGGTATTTCAACAATTTGCAAAACATATGATTTATGGTTTCATATTGATGGTGCGTATGGTGTTCCAGCAGCAATCATCCCAAAATACAAAGACTTATTTGATGGTCTTTCAGAAGCAGATTCTATTGCTCTTGACCCACATAAATGGTTATACAGCCCACTCGAAGCGGGTTGTACTTTGGTTAAAAATCCTCAGCACCTAATAGACACCTATAGTTCTCATCCTGAATATTACAACTTCAGCAAAAATGAAAACGAAGTTGCCCAAAACTTTTACGAATATGGACTTCAAAACTCACGTGGCTTCAGAGCTTTAAAGGTTTGGTTATCATTACAGCAAGTTGGTAGAAGTGGTTATGAAAAACTCATAAGTGAAGACATTGAACTCTCAGAAATGTTATTTGACCTAGCTGGAAAACATCCTGAATTAGAGGCAGTTTCTCAAAATCTAAGTATTACAACTTTTAGATATATTCCAGTGAACTGTAAAGAAACTGACGAATATTTAAATAAACTAAATGAGGAATTGTTGAATGAATCACAAACTGATGGTGAGTTGTTTTTGTCACATGCTATTATAAATGAAATGTATTGTTTAAGGGCTTGTGTTGTCAATTTTAGAACCTCAAAAAAAGACATTGAAGAAATTATTGATATAATAATTAAAAAGGGAAGAAAGATTTATACAGAATTACGAGAATGAAAACTGAATAAATAACCGGTTCACCACTGGCTATAAGTAATTGCTTGTTCTCGCCTGCTTCTGAAAATATTCGTGGATTTTCAGTTTGGAGTGTACTTGCAAAGTTAACTATTAAACCACGCAACAACACAAGATCCGTATGACGGGAGACTGTCACCTACGGTTCTGTGAGAGACTTTGGGTGAGACTCCCTTTGCCTGATCGACCGAGTGACCGCGCACTGCAAGCCAAAGAATCGACTGTATTAAAATTAAAATATTCGGAGAAAAATATGACGACACTCTTTATCAAAAATATGGTTTGTAATCGCTGTATTATGATCGTGCAAAATGAATTGGATAAATTAGGTCTGAATGTAAAGAACATCAAACTCGGGGAGGTTGTGTTGAATAATGGTCTCACGGATGAAGAAAAGAATAAATTAGAGGAAGTGTTGATACCCTTGGGCTTTGAACTCATTGACGACAAAAAAAGCCGTATCATTGAAAAAACGAAGAATATAATTATTGACCTTGTGCATCATCAGAACAATGAATTAAAAACTAACCTTTCAGATGTACTAAGTAGCAATCTGCATCACGATTATAGTTATTTGTCCAACCTGTTTTCAGAGGTTGAGGGTACTACCATTGAAAAATATTTTATTGCTCAAAAAATTGAAAAGGTAAAAGAATTATTGGTATACGATGAGCTTTCTTTGAGCGAAATTGCTTTTCTTCTGAACTATTCGAGTGTAGCCTATTTAAGCAACCAATTCAAAAAAGTAACAGGACTTTCCCCCAGCCATTTTAAAAAGATTCGGGAAGATAAAAGAAAACCTTTGGACGAGGTGTAAGTAAATCTTACAATCCATTTCCAAAATTCCACAACAACTATCACCCGTGATATTGCCAATTTTGCATTGTAAACAAAAAACAATCAAGATATGGCAACAAAAGATAAAAATACAATTACTAAGACTTTCCCTGTATTGGGTATGACTTGCGCGTCGTGTGCAAGCAGTGCCGAAAGTATTGTGCAACACCAGGAGGGTGTTGATAATGCTTCCGTAAACTTCGCAACGGGAAATCTTACTGTTGAATACTCGCCTAATATGACCGACGCCACCAAACTACAAAAAGCAGTACAAGGTATTGGTTATGACTTACTGATTGAAGATGAAACCAAACAGCAGGAAACTTTAGAAGCTATCCACGATAAGAATTTCAAACAACTAAAGACCAAAACCATTTGGGCAGTTGTTTTGTCTTTGCCTGTAGTGGTGATAGGAATGCTCTTTATGAATATGCCTTATGCAGAACCGATTATGTGGGCGTTCTCTACACCTGTTGTATTGTGGTTGGGCAGGGATTTTTTTGTAAATGCGTGGAAACAGGCAAAACACCATTCTGCCAATATGGATACGCTTGTGGCATTGAGTACCGGGATTGCCTATATGTTTAGTGTATTCAATATGTTTTTTGCAGAGTTTTGGCATCAGAGAGGCTTACACGCCCACGTTTACTTTGAAGCAGCTGCAGTTATTATCGCATTCATTCTGTTGGGAAAATTGTTGGAAGAAAAGGCCAAAGGCAATACATCTTCGGCCATAAAAAAACTAATGGGCTTACAAGCTAAAACCGTCATCGTAATACAAAATGATGGAACGGAGAGACAAACAGCAATTGAAGACGTAGACGCTGACGATATTATCCTTGTAAAGCCGGGCGAAAAAATTGCGGTGGACGGCGTGGTTATTTCGGGCAGTTCCTACGTGGACGAAAGTATGTTAAGCGGAGAGCCTGTACCTGTTTTGAAAAAAGAAAACGAAAAAGTATTTGCAGGAACGATTAACCAAAAAGGAAGTTTGCAATTCAAAGCCGTAAAAGTTGGTAAGGATACAATGCTTGCTCAAATCATCAGAATGGTACAGGACGCACAGGGAAGCAAAGCACCTGTACAAAAGTTGGTAGATAAGATTGCAGGTATTTTTGTTCCGATAGTGATAGTTATGGCCATTCTCACATTTATTTTATGGTTCACTTTGGGTGACGATAATGGCGTAGTACAGGGATTATTGGCTGCCATTACCGTATTGGTTATTGCTTGTCCTTGTGCTTTGGGATTGGCCACACCTACGGCTATTATGGTGGGCGTTGGTAAAGGTGCACAACAAGGTATTCTCATAAAAGACGCACAAAGTTTAGAGTTGTCTAAAAAAGTCAATGCCATCATATTAGACAAAACAGGAACGATTACAGAGGGTAGGCCTCAGGTAACAGATATTCAATGGCTCAATAATAATGATATAACCAAAGACATTTTAGTAAGTATAGAAAAGCAGTCTGAACACCCCTTGGCAGAAGCCGTAGTAAAACACCTGGACGGAGTAGCAAGCATAGCTTTGTCTAACTTCGACAGTATTACAGGTAAAGGAACAAAAGCCGACCACAATAATGAAACCTATTTTGTGGGTAATAAAAAACTACTGGCAGAAAACCATATCAGTATTCCCGGGCAATTACAACAGCAAGCCGATGAATGGAGCAAATTATCCAAAACCGTAATTTGGTTTTCGGACAACAAACAAGCCCTTTCCGTAATTGCTATTTCCGACAAAATCAAAGAAACATCAGCACAGGCAATCAAAGATATGCAGGAAATGGGAATTGATGTGTATATGCTTACAGGCGATAACGAAGCGACAGCCAAAGCCATTGCAGAGCAGGCAGGCATTAAGCATTACAAAGCAGAAGTATTGCCACAGCACAAAGCCGATTTTGTAAAAGAATTGCAACAGCAGGGAAAAGTGGTCGCAATGGCAGGAGATGGAATTAACGACAGCACCGCTTTAGCAACGGCCGATGTAAGCATTGCAATGGGCAAAGGTTCAGATATCGCAATGGACGTTGCAAAAATGACAATCATTTCATCAGACCTGAGCAAAATACCGCAGGCAATAAGGCTTTCAAAACAAACCGTAGCCACCATAAAGCAAAATTTGTTTTGGGCATTTATCTATAACCTTATCGGTATTCCGATTGCTGCAGGAATGCTCTATCCGATAAATGGGTTCCTGCTCAATCCTATGATTGCCAGTGCAGCAATGGCCTTGAGCAGTGTAAGTGTGGTAAGTAATAGTTTGCGGTTGAAATGGAAAAAGTAAACAGTAAATCTCACAAATCAAATCAGAAATTGTACAAGAATGCAGAACGGTATTGTAGCGAAATTTGCAATATCAAATAACAATTAAATTTTTAAAACAATGGAAAATAAAGAATTTCAGTTCAAAACAAACCTTAATTGCGGAGGTTGTGTATCAAAAGTTCAGTCTGATTTAGATAACGCAGAGGGTATCTGCCATTGGAACGTGGACACAGACAATGTGGACAAAATCCTTACTGTAAAATCAAAGGGTATTGCCGAAGATGAAGTAGTTGCTATAGTTAAAAGTAAAGGCTTCAAAGTTGAGGTTTTAAAGGATTAAATCATTCTACTAAGATTGTCCCTTTTTGCAGCTGTGCAGTACTGTGAGCGCATAAAAACATTGCAATTAATAGTATGTAGATTGTTTTCATGGTGTGAGATTTTTGAGTTAACGTTTTATACGAACTTTGGCTCATTAAGTTTTAAGTCAAACGCGATATACTTTGAAATGACAAGAGACGATTACTTTATTTTATTAAAACAGAATATCATCACTCAATTTCAAAAGGAGATTTAAAAACTATTCGAATAACAAAAGACACGCCCACGACAATGAATCATAAACCACTGCAAAATGGAACAATTTTTAAAAGACTACGGATACATAATTACTGTTGTAATAGTGCCTAAGTGTTGAATATGGGGTGTTTTTCAAAAGTCTGAGAGAGACACTTTTGTTTAATATGGACACATAACACTTATCGGGGGAGAAAGTGGCTGCATTGCCAATATGGGAGACAAATAGGGTTCAAATTAGAGCATAGTTGAACCTTTTATATTTCTCAACGTTTTAAATACTTAAAGTTGAGCATAACAGATATATCCCTGAAATCAAAATGGTTATGATTAATTATCTAATATTAAGAAATTACAAACAAACCAATTATGCGTCATTAATTAATATCTGCAAACGTGATAAAATTCTTTAGGAAAATCAGGCAACAATTACTCTCTGAAAATAAATTCAGCAAGTACTTAATTTATGCAATTGGAGAAATTTTTTTGGTCGTCATTGGAATTTTAATAGCAATACAACTGAATTCTGTTAAGAATGAAAGAGAAAAGCGGATCGAAGTAATTATTCATCTTGAAAACTTATTAGCTGATTTAAGACAAGATAAAACAGAGCTCGAACGGATAATTGAAAGAAGGATATCTAAATCCAATTCTTCAAAAATCCTTGAAAGTATTCAGAATATACAGGAGGTAAATAATATAAATGACTATTATTCTCATGTGATGAATGTGGTGTATTGGGATGCGCATAATCCAAGTTTATTAACTTTTAATGAGCTTATTAATTCAGGCAAGCTATCTTCATTATCAAATCAAAAAATTAAGGATTTACTACTTCAAATTGATTATAACTACAATGAATTATTTGAAGTAAGAAAGCATTTATATGAAGATCTCTGGGAGTATTTTTATCGACCATTTGCTGATATTATAGATTATGAAAATGCAATTATAGCTTGGACGGAACCAAATAAAGATCTTGAGTTGTCAAAAGAATTTGTGGAAATAGCCATTGAAAGTATACGTATTAAAAACGGATTTACTCTATCAAAATTTAATAACAACTTGTTGAGAGAGAAGCTATCCGATATATTAACTAAAGTTGACTCAACTATTGTATTAATTGAGGAGGAAATAAATAAATAAATAAATAAATAAATAACGAAAGCACAATCGAGTAGGTGGATGAAAGCCAATCTGGTGCATTCTTCTTTGCTTTTGCTTCATTTTAAAATTTTTGTAAATTTCAGATAATTCAGCCTTAAGGGTAAAAGGAATTATTAGGCGATAGGTAAAATTTGATATTTAACCTTTAGCAAAAAGTTAGCCCCGCTTTACTACAATGCTAATAGCAATTACTTTAACATGGAATTTAAGATAGAAATAATAAAGAAATGTATTATGCCTTTATTTATCCGAAATAATTTGTCACAACCAGTTTGAATTTACAAATACGTTCCCATGTGGTTATGATCTTGGATATTCTATTACTCTTCAAAAGCATATAAGTTTCCAGCGGTGCGTACATAAATAACATTTTCAATAATAGCTGGGGAAGCATAAATTTTTTCATCCAAATCGTTCTGTGCAAGAATTTCAAGTTTATTACCAGCTTTTATAACTGTCACTACTCCATTGCCAGACGGAATGTAAATATTACCGCTTGCAACAACAGGTGAAGCAATGTATGCACCCGATGCTCCCAAGCGTTCGCAATAAAAAACTTTGCCATTTACGGCATCAACACAAGTTATATCACCTCCGTTTTTTATCATATATACACAGTTTTTACAAAAAACAGGTGAAGGTACTTCAGGTACTTTTCCCAATATTTTCCATAAAATCTGAGATATTGGTATTTCTCCTGTACCAGATGGTTGTAGTGCCATCAACCCGGATTCTCCATAAAAGGAAACAATCCACTCACATGTTTTTTCCCACTCTCCTTTATCAATTGCCTTATCCTTATTTTTATCAAAAAATCCAAATGACTTTTTTACGTACATACTTTGATCATCCATTCCGGGCCGGCCAAACACCAACATCTTATCAGGTATTTCATCTTTGGTAATGAGCTTGTTCCCATTTTTATCATTTTTCGTGACCATTGTATCAAAATCGGGCAGATCTCCAACCGAAGTTCTTTCGCCAAATGGCTGCCAGGTACCTATGTACAATGTGTTTTGTGAAAACACCGGAGTACTTATACCGGATGTGGGTGTTGGTAGCCACCACAATCGTGATCCATTTCTGATGGAATATCCCGAAATTTCCTCAACCCTGTGAATAACGACCTGATCTTTCATTACAATTGGTGTTGAATAGCTGGTTGTATTATAATGGTTTTTGTACACATTTGGAAGCACAACTTTCCAAACTTCCTCTCCCGTTACTTTATCCAGAGCTTGTATATAACCGTTTTCATGAAAATCAAAACTTATAATAATTTTATCTCCTGCAATTATGGGAGACGATGATGCACCATATTTAATATTAGTGATTTGCATTTGTTTTTCCCATACCAAATTGCCTTTAAAATTGTAACACAACAATCCATACGAACCAAAATAGACATAAACCCGCTCGCCATCTGTTGTTGGTGTGGCTACCGCAGCATTGCTTATTGAATGATATTTTTGGATACTATCCGGCAAAACAGATTGTCTCCATTTTATATTACCGCTGTTTCTATCAACGCAAATGGTTTGTAACTCACTTTTATCTTTTATAAAACCCGTTAAAAATATATTGTTGCCCCAAATACATGGCGAAGAATGTCCTTCGGGCAATTCAACTTTCCAAAGTAGGTTATTGTCTGTTCCAAACTCAACGGGTGGGTTACAGTTTTTATCTGCATGACCTGATGATTTAGGTCCTCTGAATTGTGGCCAGTTTGTTTCTTGTGCATTCAAATTCTGTACATTGGTTAAGAAGGCAATTAGCAGAAGGATTAGTAAATATGTGAATAGCGAAGAAGATGATTTCATTATAATTCTTTTATTAGTTGATATGCTAAAATTGCAAACAGGGTTATTACTTTGTTTATATGTTTTCCGAAATATTATAGACCATTAGTACATCTTTGTTCCGAACGAAGAGCTTGTCATTAAAGATTGAAGGATGTGCCCAATGCATGCCGGATGCTTCAATTTCAAAAGAGCTAATCACTTCAAATTTTTTGGGATTGGGGTTTACAAGTCCTAGGTAACGACGCTTCTCTTAGTAGCAATAAGAGCATTCCATCTGCATAAATTATTGAGCCTTTGTTTTGCCATTTTACAGCGTATTGATCCTCTCCCGTTTCCCAATCAATACAGGCCCAATTACCATTGGCGTTATTAATCCAGGTTAAAGTATAAATTCTGTTTCCGTAAAATGGGTCGGTCACTCCATGAAACAATATTTAATGTTCAACTCACATCAGAAAGAACTATCCGGGAAAGTTAACCGGATAGTTTTTTGCTGTTAATTGAAATGCTACTTTTCTTTTGCCTTTTCTGCCATGTATTCCATCATCTTATCAAAATCTGCTTTAAATTTGTCCACGTCAATTTGAGCTCCATGAATTATCATACTCCAATGTCTTGTTTCGGCTCCCAAAGCAATGGCTTCTTTAATCTCTTCGTCGGTTGCACCATAAGCTTTAGCCGATACTGTGTGAAAATAAATACAGTAATCACATGGTATTTGGGCAGAAACAGCAAGCTGGATTAACTCGCTATTTTTTGCGTCGATATGGCTTTTGGGGCCTTTTAACTCTTTAAAAAGTTGCCATGCCCCCGGAAGTGCATGCTGAGGGAATGCATCAAAAAATTCGGGAAATGTTCCAAAAGTTTCGGTTATTTCCTTTTTGGCATTGTCATAATCTGCTGTGCCTTCTTGCGCAAATAAAGTAATTGAAAATGTTGCCAATGCAACAATAAAAATTGTACTTCTAATAAACATTCTAACAATTTTTTTCATAATACTAATTTTAATTAAACAATAAAAATTGACTATCTACGATTACATTTCAATGCTTACACACTGATAATATCATTCTTGCTGAGATTTACTTCTTGCTCATTTCCGCAACTTTTTTCTCCAGATGATCAGAGAGGTCATGCATACCTTCTTCCGGGCTAAAGCTTACCAATTTCAAATCTGCCAGAACCAATGCTGTGTGTCCGGGCTTCATATAAAATGCTTCACCTTCTTTGAAAGTTTCTTTGGTTCCATCTTCATATTCAATACTAACGGCTCCTTCTACAACGTAGCCCCAATGCGGCACCTGGCAATGGTCGTTTTCCAGTCCTTCAAGTAAAGGGGTGAAATTTATTCCTTTGGGCAATACGTTAAAACCGGCTGTCATACCACCGAGACTTTCCAGAATACACATTTTAGTGTTTGGACCTTCCATTACAATTTGTATGTTTTCTTTGTTAATTGTGTTTTTTAAATTGATAAATAAATTATACTTACACTATTGCAATTTTAGAAATAAGTGCAGGGACAGGCTTGTACTATTTGTTCAATATATTGAACCAATTCTGAAAGGGTAAAAGAGACTTGTGCTATTTTTGCACTTAAAGGGTTGAAAGCAGTTGTAATAGATAGTTAATCAGCTATTTAGATATTGCACTTGGTGCAAATCCAAATTTCTCTTTAAAGGCACGACTAAACCAGGCCGGATCGTTAAAACCAACTTCATAAGCAATTTTTGGAAATGGCATTTTCGGTGGTTTGAATTAGCTCTTTTCCTTTTATATCCACTCCATTTGACGAAACAAGCAACTGTTATTCCGTTTCCTTTTGCCCGATTCCTTGCAATGCTTTTTTAGTGCCTAAGTGTTGAATATGGGGTGTTTTTCAAAAGTCTGAGAGAGGCACTTTTGTTTAAAATGGATACATAATACTTATCGAGGGAGAAAGTGGCTGCATTGCCAATATGGGAGGCAAATAGGGTTCAAATTAGATAATAGTTGAATCTTTTTAATCTTTCACAAAATAGTCTGAAATCGTATTTTATGAAATTGCAAAAAAGTGAACATAGTTTTCATTTTATTGTTTGTCTTAATAATCAACAGTTTATGCAAGTTTGTAAGACAAAAAGTAAACATGCACATGCGTTGTGCTTCATTACAACCAACTGCTAACCAATGATAAAATTCTTTAGGAAAATTAGGCAACAATTGCTGACTGAAAATAAATTCAGCAAGTATCTGCTCTACGCAATTGGAGAAATAATATTGGTAGTGATAGGGATTTTGATTGCATTATCGATTAATAATTGGAATGAAAATTCCAAAAATGAAAGACTAGAAACTAATTATCTAAGCAGAATCTCAAAAGATTTAGAGAATGATTTATTAGAATTTGATGTCGCCATTAAATTAGCTCAAGAAAGGAATAACAGGGTACTCTTTTTACAGGAAGTTATTGAGAACCCTGAATTGGTGCAAGATTCATCTATCTATTTTGTTCAATCTATTATTTCTGCTGGTTATTCTTATATACCTACTATTTCAAATCATAGTTTTGAAGAGTTAAAATCAAGTGGACGACTAGCCTTAATTCAAGATGAAGAATTGAGGGTTTTAATAGCGAAATATTATGGCTTCGTATTCAGTAATACTCAGTGGAGTTTTTTAAAGGAAGACATACAACTTAAGTATAATGAATACTTAAGAGGCATTTTAAATCAAGAGCAATTGAATTGGGTATTAACTAATTATTACGAATCCGATTCCGTATCACGCATTTCTAAAAAAGACCTAGATGGGATATACCAGAGATTCAAATCAAAAAAAGATTTACACTTAATTTTGCCACAAGTATTTGGAGAAAGATATGGTGCTATGAAATACATTTATAGGTCCAAAAGGCTAGCCGAGAACTTAAATCAGGAAATTAAAAACGAGCTAAATAATATTTCAAAAGTGATTAAATAACGAAAGCTCAACACTTTGTATAAGTAATGGCAGGGAAAGTGCTTAATATCAAGGTTCGTAACCTGCTCAAACTGCATCGCAGTTTGACAGGAAAGCACCACGCAATGAGCCACTACTCATACAATCTACCGTTATGTTTTTGGTTCAAATAGTTCTCAAGTTGAAATAAAATCACTTGAAAATCCAATATGCATTGACAAGTCTTTATTGCCCTTAGCCTTAATAATACACTACTTAAACCTATGCCTTCCTTCTCCTCCTTTCCTTTCCTTTCCTTCCATTATGATTCCGAAAAATGATGTAGCCCAGAAATGGTAAGGCTTTCGTGAGTATTTTTTATTGAGGCAGAATTGAGACTTATACATCATTATTCAGATGCTCCACTCGCATGTTACAAAATATATTTTTTCTCAATTTAAGGCATTGTTTTGCTTCAGTGGGGCAATTGCTAATGAGTGAAGAAAGTGTCTATAAACTTAGCATACCCACCTCTGGTGGACTAAATTTATTGTTTAATTATGTTGTGATAATAGACATTCATGGTTACCTTTAAAGTCATAATCCACAACGTTACTTTATTTTTTTAAATTCATTAAATAAAAAACCATGTTCGTTCTGCATATTATCATTGGATTCTTTTCTGGTATCTTACTTGGTTATGTACTAATCTTTCTAGTTATAATTTTATCAGTTCTTGTAATTTGATTAATGGCATGGTTAGGTCATATTGGAACGACGAAAAAAAAGTGGTCAAGATTAAAAGCTATTGGATATATTCTATTCTTTGGCGTAGGAGGATCGATATTTATTTATCTTAGTTTGGATAAGCGTTTTGGCGGAACTGATAATAATATGAACTCCATGTGTATGCTTAATTTAATATATGATCAGGGATTATTCAGAATTATCGGAGGCTTTACGGGGTTGGTAATAATCGTTGTTTTGCACTACCACCAGATGGTAAAAGGAATGTTTGAGCAGATTGATGAATGACAATTCTGTAGGAGAAAAATCAATTAGGCAACCGCACAAGGTAACCATAGCGCCGTACCATTATCGAAAAAGGACAACTGGAACTCCGAAACGCCTATGCCACTTTGGAAATTTGACTTTCAGCAAAATTCAATAAAGCAAATACCTTCTCTTATTGCCTCCCATATTAAGCAAATTGGGACTTTCTCTGTTCTCTGGTATTCTTTACACATAAAGTATTTAAGTGCTTATTTCTTATAGTTATAAGTGGTATTGATGTGTGGCAACACACGCGGAAAACATTGTAAAATGTTATAATGGAAAGTTAACTTTAGGATTGTTGGTGATTTTGCTAGTAATTGCACATAAAAAAAGAGAGCCAGAAACAATCTAACTCTCTCATTATTAAACGTACTCCGGACGGGATTCGAACCCATGACCTACTGCTTAGAAGGCAGTTGCTCTATCCAACTGAGCTACCGGAGCATCCTTATTTTGCGCTGCAAAAGTATAAATGAAAATACAAAAAACAAATTTCAAATCACAAATTTACAACAATCTATAGCATAGTAAAGATGTATTTATGATTGATGACTTGATTTTCAATACTTTACAGGAGGTTTATGCCACTTGCCTTACATTGTTCAATCATTTTGGCAGGCCAGATGCTCGATTGAATTTCACCGATATGAGCCTTTCTTAAAAAGTACATGCATAAACGCGACTGCCCGATACCTCCCCCTATACTTAACGGCAGTTCGTCGTTCAATAGCATTTTGTGCCACATTAGTTCTTTACGCTCTTCTGCATCCCTTATTTCAAGCTGCTTTAACAGGGCTTCTTTGTCCACACGAATTCCCATGGATGAGATTTCGAATGCGCGGTTAAGTACATTATTCCAGAGAATGATATCACCATTTAAGCCTTTGCAACCATCAACGGTAGCTGTGTTCCAATCGTCGTAATCGGGTGCCCGGCCATCGTGAATTTCTCCATTGGGCATTTCGCCGCCAATGCCGATAACAAAAATGGCTCCGTGTTTTTTAGCCTCCTTTGTTTCGCGTTCAAAAGGTGTTAAATCGGGGTACCTGGCAGCCAGTTCCTCTGAATGGATAAAGGTAATTTCTTCGGGTAATTCTGGCTTTATACCCGGATAAGTTTCACAAATATGAAATTCGGTACGCACCAAAGTCGAATAAATTTTCTTTACAATGTATTTTAAATACTCGAGATTACGCTGCTCCTTTGTAAGCACTCGTTCCCAGTCCCACTGGTCGACATACAAGGAGTGAATATTTGTAAGTTCTTCATCGGGGCGAATCGCATTCATGTCGGTGTACAAGCCAAAACCCTCTTTGATCTTTAAATCGGCCAGAGCCATCCTTTTCCACTTGGCCAGAGATTGCACTATCTCGGCCCTATCCTCACCCAAATCTTTCATTGGAAACGATACCGGACGTTCGATGCCATTTAGATCATCGTTTATACCTGTTCCCTGCTTCACAAAAAGTGGCGCAGTTACACGTCTCAATTTTAGTTCTGCGCCAAGATTCAGCTGGAAAAAATCCTTTATCTGCTTAATGGCTTGTTCTGTTTGGTTTACATCGAGTACCGATTTATAGCCTTCTGGAATTGTAAGTTTCATGGGTATATATTTTTGTTAAACGTTTATCTTTAATGTTTTACAGGATTGCGGAACTTCTCTTTATTTTTACCGCTAAGGCGCAAAGGCGCTGAGTTTTTTCTTTCCGCCTCCGCCTCCGCGGTTCATATTCATATCCCTTTTGTCTTTATTCTTTGTTCTTTATTCTATCTAAATCAAAGCCCTCAATGGTGTGGCTTCTATTAGTATGAGCTATAGTTAATATGTTGAATATCTGCAAATACGTTATAATATTGCTATACCCATGAATCTCGTCCCGATACTTCGGGATTCGTTTTATCTGGATAAGTCTTTTGTCTATTGGCAAACAAATCTATAATTCTTCTTTTAAATTGAAAGCAAACGAGGAATAATTATATCAAAAATTAACGTTTTTGTATAAATTCTGGAAATTTGCCGGGGAATACTATTTTTGCGTTCAATTATGGCAAAGTATACCGGGAATATACCACGACTTTATGTAATAAAAATTGCCAAATGGTTTAACATGGTTATGCCCATAATGTTGCTATTTTATAACAGCAACGGCATGGGAACATACCAACTGTTTGTTTTAAAAGCCATATATTCAGTTGCAGTGGTTGCCATGGAAATTCCCTCGGGTTGGATGGCCGATGTGTGGGGAAGAAAAAAAACGCTGATTCTAGGCAGCATTCTGGGAACCATGGGTTTTCTGATTTATAGTTTTTCGTATGACTTTTGGGCTTTTGTTGCCGCTGAAATCGTGCTGGGAATAGGACTTTCTTTTATCTCAGGTGCCGACTCTGCCCTGCTTTACGACAGCCTAAAGGCCGATGACATGACCCATGAATATACCCGCGAAGAGGGCCGCATTACTTCTGCCGGTAATTTCGCCGAAGCCATTGCCGGGGGGATCAGTGCCTTGCTGGTCTATTTAAGTTTACACATACCACATTATTTTAGTTTACGTACTCCATTTTATTTTCAGTTTGCAGTGGCAGCAATGGCAATTCCGGCTGCCCTTACACTCATAGAACCCAAATTACACTCAATCGGACACGTACACTCGATAAAAAAGTTGGTGCATAATATTCGCCACACACTTGTTGTTAACCACAATCTGAGAATTGCCATATTGCTGTCGGCCATAACAGGAACTGCCACACTGACTTTCGCCTGGTTGGTGCAGCCATTTTTTGTTGCCATTGGTTTGCCTGATGAGCTTTTCGCCATTTTCTGGACTGCCTTGAATCTAAGTGTGGGTATTTCATCGGTATTTGCCCATAAGGTTGAAGCGTTTTTCGGAAAACGCTGGTCGGTATTAATGGTGGTTATATTGCTTGCCACCGGCTACTTCCTTACCGGTATAAACATTTCTTACCGGGGATTTGCCTTTTTGTTTTTGTTTTACCTGGTGCGTGGAATTGCAACACCCATTTTTAAGAATTACATCAATCAATACACCGAAAGTGAAGTGCGGGCTACCATGCTCTCGGTTCGTAATTTTATCATTCGTATTGCATTTGCAGGAATTGGTCCTTTGCTTGGCTGGATTACCGATAATATAAGCTTAAATAAGGCTTTTCTGTTGGCCGGTGCCATTTACCTGATTTCGGCCTTTGTGGTTATCGTGCCCTGGCTGAAAGAGAAATAACTACAATTTGATTTTTAAGCCATCGTAGGCCAGAAATACATTTTCGGGTAATTCTTTCTGAATCTCGTGGTACTCTCCCAGGGCATGACTGATATGCGTAAAATAGGCTTTTCCGGGTTTTACTTTTTCAACCACTGCCAGTGCTTCCTCCAGATTAAAATGCGAGAGGTGTTTTTCTTTTCGAAGACAATTGAGAATTAAAATTTTGCTTCCTTTTATTTTCTCAAGTTCATGTTCTTCAATGAAGTTTGTATCGGTAATATAGGTTAAATCGCCAACCCGGTATCCATAAACCGGCAATTTATGATGCCAGCAACGAATGGGAAGAAAGTCAACATCATCAATAGCGAAGGCATTGTCTCCCACGGCCTTTAACTGCATCTTCGGGATGCCCGGGTACTTGTATTCGGCAAATACATAACTAAAGATTCTTTTAATGGCTTTCTGCACCCGTCCTTCAGCATATATCTCCATTGGATTTTTCTGAATCCAGTTGAATGATCGAATATCATCCAAGCCAAATATGTGGTCGACGTGCTCGTGAGTCAGTAAAATAGCCCGAAGTGCATTTACCTCTTCGCGAAGCATTTGCTGGCGAAAATCGGGACCGGCGTCGATTACAAAATTATTGTCATTAATTTTTAACAAAAGCGAAGAACGCAGGCGTTTATTTTTTTCATCTTTAGATCGACAAACCTTGCAGTTACAGGCAACAACAGGTACTCCCTGCGATGTGCCAGTTCCTAAGAATTTAGCTTCAATATTTAGTTTTTTGTTCACGGCCATAAAACAAAAGTAACAAAAGTGAGGATGAATAATTCAATTTCTAGTCCCTGAGATTTTGATTTTGTAATTCATAATCTTTTAGTCACACTGATCCCGATGATAGCCAGGTGATCTTTTGGATTATGTTCCCTGCCCACGTGCGATAAATAATTGAGATCTGATGAAGTTACCCCGACAGTTTGCCGTGGGAGTTTCATTTCGCTGAACGAAAAAAGAAAGTTAAGATATTGACAACGAAATGTTACTTTTGCAAAAAATGTTTTAAGCATGGCTGCACTTTATCTTGTACCTAATGTTTTGGCCGAAGGCGACTGGCAAGCTGTTTTGCCGGCCCAGGTTCATACCATTCTCACAAAAACCAGGTATTTCATTGTTGAAAATGTAAGAACCGCGCGTCGGTTTATGAAGCAGGTAAACCGAGAAATTGACATTGATGAATGTACCTTTTACGAGATTAACAAACGTACTAGAGCACAGGATCTGCCCATGTATTTAAATCCCCTGTTAGATGGAAAAGACATGGCCGTAATCTCAGAAGCCGGATGTCCCGGAGTTGCTGATCCGGGTGCCGATGTGGTTCGGCTGGCACACCAGCGGGGATTCAAAGTGGTTCCCATAGTTGGTCCCTCGTCTATTTTGCTGGCCTTAATGGCCTCGGGGCTGAATGGCCAGGATTTTGCTTTCAGAGGCTATTTACCGGTGAAGCCGCAGGAGAGGACACGTGCCATTGCTGCCCTGGAAAAAACGGCAAAAAACGCCAGACAAACGCAGATTTTCATTGAAACTCCATACCGTAACAATCAGCTGGTTGCCGACATACTAAAAACATGTGCTCCTTCCACCCTGTTTTGTATTGCTGCAAATATTACCGGGAAAAATGAATTTATTCAAACAAAAACCATTCAGGATTGGAAAGGTTTGACGCCAAATTTGCACAAACAACCTGTGATCTTTTTGTTGGGATAGGGATTTCCCGGGATCAGCGGTTTCCAACCGCTGGTTGTTTTCGGAAGTTAAAAACTTCCGATCCCTCAGGGATCAGCGGTTTTTAACCGCTGGTTTGTTACGGAAGTTGGAAACTTCCGATCCCGGTCCCTGGCCAGTCTTCCCTGTTTTCAACCAGTCCCGCATTTACAGGATTACTTAAAGTATATTCAATTACATTATACAGGTGCTTTTCGTCACGAATGGTAGTATCAAAACTTTCCTTTTGCCACAAGGCTCCTTCCCTCTTCTCCAATTTATTGATCAGGTGGGCAGTGAACCTTTTTACCGAATGCATGATATCCTGTAGGTAAACCGGTTTTCCTGCTTCATCCTTTTCGTACAATAAAAAAACCCAATGCACGTGATTAGTCATCACACAAAAAGCCTCGTTTTCCAGTTTCCTACCCTGCCAAAAGGATAATGCCTGTTTAATAATTGCCAGATTTTCTTTTTTGCACAAATTAATTTTTGGATTTTTCTGCGTGTCCAGGTATTTGTCGAATGCTTTGAAATATTTTTTGCGAAGAGTGTAATATTCTGTTTTGAGTTTATTCAGAGCGCTGAGGTCTCTACCCATATTTTTTTCGGAAGTTGGAAACTTCCGATCCCAGGGATCAGCGGTTTTTAACCGCTGCTTGAAGACGGAAGTTGGAAACTTCCGGTCCCGATCCCTATTCCAGGCTTCAATCTGCCATTTCAAAAGTTCCAGTTTCTTCGAATACTTTTCCACTATTTTTGCGGGAATAGAGTCTTTCAGGCACCAAGTAACAAAATAAGCTTGTCCGGGTTGCTGAAAATGTGGAAGAATGTGTTTGTAGGATTCTTTCTTTTCCATGGTTTAATTTACAAAAAATACCTGGATTCAGGGGAATTTATGGATTTTGCGTGGAGGAAGACGGAGGTTGAAAACCTCCGGTTTCCGGGATCAGCGGTTTCCAACCGCTGCTTGGTTACGGAAGTTAAAAACTTCCGATCCCAATCCCGGTCCCAGGGATCAGAGAATTCGTAAATCTTTCAACAAATGATATTCATGCTCAAAATTTGGTGTAAAAACATCCTTTCCTAAATTTTTCTCCACCTGGTTTTTAGTCCAAAACCGCAATTCATCCACTTCATCCGACTGAATACCAATACCATTTGAATCGGACGAAGTAAACATGTACACCAATTCGGCTTCCACTTCCGATTCCCATTTGTATACTTTTTGAAGTTTGGCCGAGAAATCTTTAAGGCCGATCTCTTCCAGGGCTTCCTTACGCAATGCCTGTTCCAGGGTTTCGCCTGCCGAAATATGTCCGCCAACCGCTGTATCCCATTTTCCAGGCTGAATGAGCTTATTGGCGGGACGTTTTTGAAGTAGAATTGACTTGTTTCTGCCTAAGACATGCAGGTGTACCACAGGATGCAAAAGTTTGCTTCCATTGTGAACCTGACTGCGGGGAGCCTGCCCGATTACTTTACCGTCTGCTTCAACCAGTGGCACCCACTCTTCATTTTTCAGCGATGTGTGCATTTGCTTTTGCTTTTTCTTTTGACGGATGAGTTCGACTAAAAAATAGATGCCGAAGATGATGTAAAATAAACCCCCACTGATGAACGCCCATGCTTCTTTACTCATGTAAAAAGCCGCATAAAATACAAGAATCGTATGCCCTGTAAAAATAAAAAACAGCATCTTCATGCTATTTCGTATTTGCGAGAGCTGTACCTCGTTGAATTCAAGGTCTTTCATATAGCGCTGGCCCATCAAGCCAATCACATTTATGCGGGAAAAGGCAGAAATTGCGAGAACAGTAAGCAAAATTAATTCAATTAATCCCGGTTTAAGCTTGAAAAAAATATCATTATCGAGAAGAATTGAGACAGCACCAAGAATGACCAGAAGTAAGGTGTCGAACAATACGAATTTTTCAAAACGTTTTTCTTTTATGGCAATCCAGGCCATTTCGACGATGCCCACGCCAACAGCAACAAACAGCCCGGTTCTCGTCCCCCAGATCTCATCGGCAGCGATGAAAACAAAAAGAGGAATAAAACCGGGCAGTAATTTTTTCAGAAGTTCAGTTCTGTTCATAACCGCAGCTCCCTGAACCTATTCCTGCTCTTCTCCTGTGTCCAGTGGGAATACTTTGTAAACTTCAACTTCCATTAAGATTGTTTTAAACATGCCAACGCCAGTTGATCCTTGCTGGCCATAGGCCAGTTCCGAATTAATAATCAAATGCGACTTTGTACCTTCCTGCATGTAGGTAGCGGCCTCTTCAAGTCCTTTCAGTACTGATCCTCCGCCAACGATAAAGGTCAAAGGCTCATAACGGTGCCCTTCCAGATATCCACTACTTTCATCCACGAGGGTACTGTCATCCTCAATTCCTATTGCTGAATTAAGTACCCAGGTTGCATAAAAGATCTGTACTCTGTCACCGTACTTTATGGTATCACCAGAGCCCGTTCCAACTTCGTTAACATAGTATAAACCCGAAGCAGTAGGCTCCACTCCAGGATGATTCATGGCCATGTAGTCATCGAGGATTGCCAATTCTTCCTTTCTGATTTTCTCGTAATCGATGCTGTCATCACAGGCAAAAAAAGCAATTGCCCCAAAAACCATAAATATTATTCCCAGCGTTTTCTTCATCTGTTTTCTTATTAATTCTTTTATCTGTTTTAACGAAACAATGTTCGAAATCTTTTAAATTCTCTGTAAATTTACGAACTTGGTTTAATTTCCACCATGTTGATATAAAATATAAGCGTTGTATATGGAGGAATACTCGCGTAACCCTTACTTCCGTAAGCAAAATCCGATGGAATTATTAAGTACCCTTCTGATCCTTTGTTGAATACTTTCAACCCATCTTCCCATCCTTCAATTACCGACTGTGTGCCTAATACAACATCATAAGTATAATCTCCCGATGAATCAAAAACGCTCCAATCCATAAATAACCCGGTGTATTTAACCCGGCAGGTATCTCCGTCGACCGGATAAACTCCTTCTCCAATACTATCGATAATATAATAAACTCCTAAATCTGTAGTATCTACATCTATCCCTCTGTTTTCAAGTGTATCAATATATTCACTTAGCAATTCCAGCTCTTCCGCTTTTGTGGGTGGATCAAAATCCTCATTTGAAACTTCCAAACACGAAACTGCCAACACCCCTGCAATTAATACAATTAATAAATTCCCTAATAAGCTTAACTTCATTTTTTATACATTTAAATTGTTGTTTCCAACAATTGATGCTTAAACTCGGGCAACAGTTGCGTAAACTTTAAAATTGTTTCTTCCAGACTCAGGTCCGACTCACCACCGGCAGCATTCAAGTGTCCTCCACCATTGAAATGTTTGCTGGAAAATGCGTTGGCAGGGAAATTTCCTTTTGATCGAAATGAAGCCTTTACGAATCCTTCCTTTTCGATAAACAAAGCACTAAAAACAATATTTTTAATGGATAAAGGATAATTGACAAATCCTTCGGTATCGCCAGGTTGAAAATTAAACTGCTCCAATTCAGCTTTTGTCAGGCTGATTACGGCAGTTCTCAATTCGGCAAAAACCTGCATTTTTTTGTTTAAACAATACCCTAGTAACTGCATGCGGGTTGAAGAGAAATTACTGTAAATTTCATTACGAATTTTATCCACATCAATACCGAGTTCCAGGATTTCCGAAACTACTTTGAATGTATTTTTTGAGGTATTGTGACTAAATCCCCCGGTATCAGTCATTACTCCTGTAAATAAAGCTTCACCTGCTTTTTTATCCAGGCAAGCACTTAATCCAATACCCGCAATTACATCAAAAACCAGTTCGGCAGTTGAGCTGTACGATGTTTCAGAAATGGTGAAGTTGCAAAAGTCAGTTGGGAAAGGATGGTGATCCATAAGAATCCGGGGTTTATCGAAACTCATTATCATCTTCTCCAGATGCCCGGCGCGTTTTGCTTCGTTAAAATCGACACATATCAGAACATCCGAACTAAAGATGAATTGCTTTGCACGTTTTTTCGCTTTTTCGTACACGATAACCGGCACGTCAGATGAAAACCACTTTAAAAAATCGGGATAATCATTGGCAGAAATCACCTGCACCAGATGTCCGAAATTTTGAAGGACCTGACCGAGTCCCAGGGCAGAACCAATGGCATCGCCGTCAGGATTCTCATGTGGAATTATGGTGATCTTTTTTTTATGGCCGGCTAAAACTTGTTTTACCGATGTAATAATCTCTATGTCAGTATTTTTCAAAACACTCAAAATTTGAATGCGCAAATATAAGAATTCTAAATTCGTGAGAAAGGTTAAATAATCCTATTTTTGTTAATATTGTGGAATTATAACTTTTA
>JBFEWU010000435.1:0-3690 GCA_041546215.1 Draconibacterium sp.
GAGCAAAGCTAAACTTACTCCCGACTCGAGAATAAAGTTAACCAAGCTGTTCATCACCTTTCAGATTTTCATTTTGCATATCTCGTTTTACATCTTTCATCAGTTCATCAACATCCGATAAACTCATGTTATCTTCTTTTGCAAAAAACGAAACCATCTCCTGGAACGATCCGCTAAAATAGTTGCGCATAAAATTCTTCATAAATAAACGCGTATACTCTTTTCGTTTAATAAGCGGAAAATATTCGTGAGTTTTCCCGTAAGCTTTATGCCCCACAAAACCTTTTTTCTCCAAAATTCGAATAATGGTAGAAACCGTATTATAGGCAGGTTTTGGAACCGGCATCTCTTCAATAATATCTTTCACAAATGCTTTTTCAAGTTGCCAGAGCAACTGCATTACCTGCTCTTCTGCTTTTGTAAGTTCTTTCATTTTTTGCATTTAGTAATTGCCGTATCTGTTTTGCCAACTGCCTAATTCTCATAATTGCTTAGTACTGGAATGAGAATATTGAGATTATGAGTGATTTACAATAATCATACCAGAAACTAAGCATTTAGTTTTCCAACTAATTAATTAGTTTCTGGTATGGATTACTTCTTTATTTGAGTGCAAATTTTATGGGAAGAGTAAATTCTACATTCACAGCTTTTCCTCTTTGTTTTCCGGGTTTCCATTGTGGCATTTCACTTATCACTCGCAAGGCCTCTTTATCAAGAGAAGGGTGCACTCCCCTGGCTATTCTGGTATTGGAAACATTACCATTTTTTTCGACAACAAAAGACACAAAAACTTTTCCCTGGATACTGTCTTTTTGGGCAACTTCAGGATAATTCACATTTTGTGCGATAAATTTCATTAAAGCTTGTTTTCCGCCCGGAAATTCGGGCATATCCTCTACAATTCGAAATACCTGTGTATCGGTTCCATCCTCCTTTTGCATGTGTCGATTATCTTCTTCATTTAAAGCAAAGTTTATGGGTACCGTAAATTTAACTTTAACTGCTTTTCCTTTTTCCTTGCCTGGTTTCCATTTTGGAAGTTCACTTACTACGCGAAGAGACTCTTTGTCAAGTGAAGGATCAACACCTCGCTCAATTCTAGTAGAAGTTACAGATCCTTCTGCATCTACGACAAATGACACATAAACTTTGCCTTGAATTCCATTCTTCTTGGCAATTTCGGGGTAGCTTACACGGTTTGCTATATAGGTTCTCAAAGCCTTGTCACCACCAGGAAATTCCGGCATTTCATCCACAATGAAATATACATCTCCTTCTTTGTTGTTTTCCTGGGCATTGCTATTAAATGCAAATACCGAAATTAAAAACAACGCTGGAACTAACGTTTTTAAAACTCTCATTTTACTTGTTTTTTTGATTAAACCATTATTATTATTAAGATTATTTGTTTTCTAAGATCCGCCAACTGACGGATCATGTCGTTTCTTTTTACTGAAGTTCGAAACTTATTTGTGCATTATAATACACTTTAACCGCTTTCCCCCGTTGTTTTCCCGGTTTAAAATCGGGCAAGCTGTTTACAACACGAAGTGCTTCTTTATCAAGCGATTGATCTACTCCACGTAAAATTTGTGCATCGCTTACTTCACCTTGTTCATTAACCACGAATTTTACATACACCTTCCCTTGAATTCCGTTTTCCTGGGCAATTACCGGATACTTCACATGATCGCTGATAAATTTGTATAAGGCTCTCGTCCCTCCTGGAAATTCTGCCGGTTCTTCAATAATATTAAACCATATTTTGTCTTCCTCTTCCTCCTCTTCTACGGTTTCCAATACGGGTTGAACATCTATTACAGTCTCATCATCTGCTTCTGTATCTTCAATATCCAACTCATCTTCAATCTCAACATCATCGTCAACAATGTTTAAAACTTCAATTACCTTGGGCGGAGGTGGTGGTGGTGGTGGTTTAATTTCCTGTTCACGGGTGACGGGAATAATCTCCTCCTCTACTTCCTGAGTTTCAATCATTCCCAACGATTCGGCTTTGCCAGGTTTAGTGGTCCACTCAAACGCCAAAAGGGTTGCTCCCAGAGCCACTACCAATCCCAACATAAAGAAGGTATTTCTCATTCCTTCCAAATCTGCTTTCTGCGATTTTTTAATTTCCATGATTCTTAAGATTACTGGTTAATACTTGTTTAAATCCCGTTCAACAAGCGCTAACTATCTGCTTCGTTTCAGCCATCTATTTCAATCATGATTCTACAAACAAAACTATAACTAATATTTTAGTTTTCAAACTAAATATTTAGTTTATTTTGAAAATACATTATAATTATCTGTATTTATGAATGTTACACAACTATGAATTTAGTTATTCAACTTGGACAATTACTCATAAAACCAGGATATGATGATTAACTAATTAAGTTACTCACCAATTTGGAAAGAATCCCTGTCGTGCAGTACCGGAAATTTTTTTCTGAAATTATGAAGTTCGGAATAAGATATTACAAATGTTTTCACATCCTCCTTTTCACCCATAAAGTCTGCAATTCCTTTGGGTGATATACATGCCGAGTCTCCTGAATATTTTAAACCGGCACCATCAATTCCTGTTCGGTTAATACCAAAGCAGTACGCCTGGTTTTCGATGGCACGTGCAATGAGCAGGTTTTTCCACACATGATGTCGGGGTGAAGGCCAGTTTGCCATATAAATTACCACGTCGTAATCTTCAATATTTCGGGCAAATACCGGGAAACGAAGATCATAACAAATTTGCGGACAAAACTTCCAGCCTTTAAATTTAATAATTACTTTGTCTTTTCCCGGTGAATAATGAAGATGCTCCTGCCCCATGGTATACAAATGACGTTTATCGTAAAATTCAATATTGCCATTGGGGAAAATCCAGACTGCCCGGTTCACAATCTTATTTTTGTCCTCAATTATTAAAGTTCCCGCAAGTGCCGAATTCTTTGCTTTGGCTTGATCAATCATCCATTTTACTGAAGCACCATTCATGGTTTCTTTCAAGTTTGCCGGACGCATTGAGAAGCCAGTGGTAAACATTTCGGGCAGGATGATTACATCGCTATCCCCTATTTCTTCCATCAGCCGGGAGTATTTTTCCAGGTTAGCCTGTGGATTTTCCCAAATGATATCGGGCTGAAGAAGACCAATTTTAAGATCTTGGATAGTACTTCTCACGGTTTAAAACTTATTGATTACGGTTATGCCCAGATTTTCAAACTTGTTCATGTTCATCAGAGCTTCAGGAGCTTGTTCCAATGATATGGTTTTCCCCAACATCAGTTCCGGTTGTACTTTTCCCGTTTTGATCATTTCAAAAACAGCATCGTAGCGAAATGCCTGCATGCCATGACTTCCAATAATTTCAATTTCGTGGGCCACAACTTTATCCATTGGCACTTTGGGGTGTTTGTGATCGCTGGAGGTTAATCCCACCTGAATGTGTTTCCCTCGTTTGCGTAAACACGAAACAGAGTTAAAACAGGTTTCCTGGCTGCCCAGTGCATCAATTGAAACATGGGCCCCGCGACTGCTTATTTCTATGATTTTTGCAGGGACGTTCTCAACCTTTTGTGCATGAATTAAAACACTGGCGCCAAGCCTCCTGGCTAACTCCAATTTTTTATCATCTATATCCACAGCGATTACATTTGCACCGGCAGCGGCTGCAATATTTATGGC
>JBFEWU010000170.1:0-10066 GCA_041546215.1 Draconibacterium sp.
ATAATACTGAGTATTTAAATGAGATGCAATGCGTTTTTAAACATATAAGTTGCTATGATTTCACAAAACTTGTTCGATTTAACTTAATAGATGAGTATCTTAAAACTGAGAAAAGAATAACTTTAAATCAAAGTGATAGCATTCAATATTTAATGGAGTCAGTACCTTTTGTCAAAAACAAAAATTTTAGACTTTACTATGATATTATGATTCCAGAGAATGATAGATTGAAACTTCAGGATTTAATTTTAAGATTTAAAAACCTTTTCCCACATCAATATCAAATTAATTTTATGTACGAAATTGTTGATAATTCATATATGCTTAGTCTATATGTTCCTAAAGTTGATTGGAACAGGCCACGTATTATGACAGATTCAAAGTTGCTTAAAAGTAAATTAAATCAAGCGGACTTTAGCAAACCTTTTAGACTAAGACTTTATGAACATACTGAAACACATTATGATGAATTAGAAATAGAATAAAATACTCGGCTGGTGCGGATTTGTAATCCGTACCTCAGCCTGCAAGGCTGAAAAAGAAGAGCTAAAAGGTAAATGGTCCGTTTTTTCCAATTAGCTTAGCTACATTAGTTTATCAAGTTCTCGTTCAATTCTGTGTATCATATAAAAAGGGAGGTTTAAGAGGGTGAACTTTTTCCCTGCTATGGTTTTGGCTTGTTGTACCAGATATTCACCCTGGTACACGCGTACAGCTATGGAGTGCGGGGCTTCGTCCATAAATCGAAGCAGTGAGCGTAACTTTCCTATAGCACCTGCTTTAACTTCAATTGGTATTATATTGCCCTTATATGGCAGAATATAATCTACTTCTGCGCTGGATTCTGCTTTCTCACGTGTCCAGAAGTTCAGCCGATTCATTATTGAGGACTTTGAAGCCAGCAATTCCTGTCCTACAATATGTTCTGCAATAATTCCACGGTGTGCGTCATTAATATTTTTATCGAATACCAAAGTTCCCATTATCTGAAGAGAATGATTTATTAAACCGGTATCGAGGATATGCAATCGTGGTTTTTTCTTTATTACCGGAGCTACAGGCAATTCTACTGAAGTACAAGGATGTACCAGATGAATAAGCATGGCCTTTTCAACCACACGAAAGGCTTCTTTCATTTCTCTTGAGCGATAACTGGAATCACCAAATTTCTCAAAGGTAATTTTCTGCCCTCCCTCGCGAAATGCATTTGCGATTACGTGGCAGATATAAGGTATTTGAGCAGAAGAACCTGCATATTTCTCTACATCGTCGATGTATGACGTTATAAGACTATTGTAAACTGTGTCGAGTGCCGTGATATCTTCGTTGGTTTCCACATATTCTTTCACGATTTCGGGCATACCTCCTATGGTTGTATATTTTTTAAACCAGGAGGTAAACTGATTGTGTAAGAAATCTGGTACAGCTGGCTGCTTGAGAGCCTCAGCTAATTGACTGTTATTCGCATTTAGGAATTCGCAGAAAGAAAATGGGCGGACAGCCATAAATTCAATGCGCCCTACCGGAAAAGATATCTTCCGGTCAAGTATACTTTCAAGCAATGACCCGGCTGCTATTACATAAAGGTCCTTTGCTTCTTCGTAAAAATATCGCAACAAGGCAATTGCTTTTGGGCAGCTTTGAATTTCATCTATAAATAGTAATGTTTTACCACCTGTTCGTTTTTTTTCGGCATAAATAAAAAGTGTTGTAAGCAAATCCTTAAAAGGATATTCTCTATTAAAGATTTCTCTTTCTTCGCTTTTTTCCAGATTGATGTAAATGTATTGGTCAAATTCCTTCGAAAACATCTTTACTGCAGTAGTCTTTCCTACTTGTCTGGCTCCTCTTAATACAAGGGGTTTTCGGTTGCTCCTATCGGCCCACTTACTTAGTTCCTGTATGATATCTCTGTTGAACATCGCTGTGATTGTGTTAGTTCGTGGGGTAAAGATATTAATTAATGTAATAGGATGAGGGTAGTTTCTCTTATATTATGTATTAAAATGAGGGATAATTGTAGTGTATTATGTAATAGAATGAGGGATAATGTCAAAAACATTAAGGATAAACTCTATTAACTACAATGTTAACTATAAGGCAGGGTGTATTCGGTTGTTCATTATAGAAATGATTGGTTCTGGGTTAAGAAATGTACTGCTCTTTTTACCAAATAAACTGTGCAACGGCATTTCTTCTGTCACTATTTCAACCGCACCGCTGCTCATAATTCGCAGTTTTTCGGTGCTAACTTTTATTAAGAAAGTCACAAATTTGAATAATCATTAAGCATAGAATCAGATTTTCAACTGTTATAGTCTGTTGACAGCGTTAATTAAAGCTGTTTTTTCTACACGTCAAATCATGGCTGCCAGCATGTTAGAATAGTGTAAATTTCCTGATGTCGGGATAGAGTCGGGATATAAAAAAGGGGTTAACTTGTATCTCAACAAGTTAACCCTTTTAAAAGTGATCCCACTGGGGGAGGTGTCGAACTTTATGAAAGAAGATTTTGATTCGGTTCTGAATATTGTACAAACTGAAAAGCAAAAGAAAACATTGAAATTATAAATGTTTGTCATTTATGTTTCCCAATGCTATTTAAAGATGACTGAATATTTTTTACTGTTTCCGGGTTAATGTCATTTTCTTTAGCAATATGTTTCCAGTCAGCGATTGCACTTCTAACCTCATCAATTATTTCATTACCATCTTTCAAACCAAAATGATTGGCTAATTTTAAAAGGTGTTCTTCACCTGGATTTTGACTCTCACCTGCTACCATAGTACTGTGAAATCCATATGATGAATAGGAAAAAGTGAGGTCGTATGCAGGCGCAAATTGCCATTTTCCTTTGGCGTTCATCAGAAAAGAAAAGTTCTTGCTATGGTCATCGCGATTATGGCTAAAAACATTAAAAGCTGCCAAACGAAATACTTTCCGATACGCATTTACATGTTTTTCCAGGTGAAAAGCACAATCCATAAGATGTCCATAGTCCATTGTACTTGCCCTAAAGTTATCGTGCATTAATCCTGAAGAGGTGTGTACATGTAATCTATTTTTACCGATTCTGTCAAATCTTTTTGTGCCAAAGTATAATTTTCCCGATTTACCTTTAAAAAGATTACAAGTACTCATCTCAACACCAGCTTTTAAAGCCATTTTGTGATAGGCGTATTCAATTTTTGCAATTTCAGGATTATCGGATGAAGATGGAAACTTAATTATCCAGTTTTCAAAACCATCTGGAAGCTCTTCCATCCCGTGAATTATTTCCTCAGTATCGGGATTGTATACAACAAATATTTTCGGTCTGGCACCACCCGAAGAGCCTCCAAGTACAAATAGCTCTTCTAATATTTCAGATGTGGTTCCTTGTAGAATTTGGGCCATTTCGATTGCGATAGCATCCAATTCAATTTCAGATGAAAGTTCGGTGCTGTTTTCAAATTCAGGCTTGTAAATAAGTGCTCCCATGCCTCCAGAACCAACAAAAGCCAATCGGTCGAGCGGGGTAATTCTGGAAATATTTATTCCTTTTGAACTTAAAGTTCTGTCAAGAAGTAGACGCCCCCAACCATCAGGAAGCGAATCGTTAAAAACACCAAATAAACCATCAAAAGGTTCTTTCTTATAAGTATTAATTTCTGAGTTAAATGGAAGTTTAATCGGCGATAGATTTAAACCTGAAGCTATAAAATCAGAATTATAACGGAAGTAAATTTTTTGCTCAGAAATAATCAACTCACCAACATCGTATTTCTGTCCTTCAATATGAAGTGAAACAAACAGTTTATTTATGGCCTTCATAATACTTATTTATTGGTAAAAAGCTGTTCAACCCTATCGAGGTCGTCATCGGTTTGAAAAATCGAATCAAAGTCTTTAAGTCGTCCCGTTAGATGAGCAAGTTTTAGGAGCGCTTCCAAAGATATCTTTCCCGTATTTTCAAAACGCTTTAAACTGCCCAATGAAACACCTGAGCGCTCAGCCATTTCTTTTTGAGAAAGGTGAAGCTTCTTTCGTAACAATTTATGTCGTTGAGCTAAACCTTTACTTACTTCTGGTGGAGTTGGTTCTAATGAGTACATTTCTCTAAATAGCTAAAATATTAACCAAATATAATAAAAATATCTCAATGGAGATAATATATTGGCTTTCGAATAGTTGAATGATAAATGCTTTTCAATAGATTAAGTGGCGGGGTTTTTACAAAATAAATACTCAAAAATAATCGCGCCATAATCGCGCCAAGGTTAATTTAAGAGAGGCCGTCAAAAAGATGGATATGATAAAGTTTTCAAAAAAGCAAAAAGGGTATGAAGCCAAATCATACCCTTTTGAAGACAAATGAAGCCCAGTGATCCCAACGGGATTGTTTATCACGATCCCGATCGACTCCGAATTCCGAAAGCAAAACCCATTTTCTTCGAAAATTGCTTTTCTGTTTTACAAAACATCTTCAAGCAAGCTCGGCTGTTTTGTAAAACAGAAAACCCGCTGTATTTACATACAACGGGTTTTGCTTTCTTAGTGATCCCACCGGGATTCGAACCCAGATCGCAAGAACCGGAATCTTGTATTCTATCCATTGAACTATGGGACCGGTTGCGGGGCAAAAGTAGTAAAAATCCTTAATGATCGATGCATAAAATTCAGGCTTCTTCAATGTTAAATGTTAATAAATAGTTGACGTGTATTTAATCCCTCGCTGGCTTATATACTTACATTTGTGGCATTAAAATGAATATGTATGGATGCGTGGATTACGCTGTTGAAAAGGAAATTCGATGACTATATTAGTTCATTTACAGGACTTTCTGAAGACCAGCAAAGAAACTTTACGATAAAAAAAGATCACTCCCTGAGGGTGGCTGAACTGTCGTATTCGCTGGCTGAAAAGCTAAAGCGGGAAGATCAGGATAAATTTCTGGCTTTTTTTATTGGCTTATTCCACGATATTGGAAGGTTTAAACAATTGATAACATACAATACGTTCAACGATTCAAAATCACTGGATCATGCCAGGCTTTCTGTGCAGGTGCTTCAAGAGGGTGATTTTTGCCAATTGTTAAACGAGCGACAAATCGAAACTGCCCTTTTGGCCATTGAGCATCACAACAAACGCCAGTTACCCAAAGGTTTATCGGAAGAGGCACTTTTGTTTGCAGGGCTTATACGGGACGCCGACAAACTGGATATCCTGAAGGTTTTAACGGAATACTATACCAATTCCAAGGCATCTCCAAACCATACCTTAACCTGGGAGATGCCGAAAGGAACAGCTGTTTCCCCGGATGTCTCCAAACAGATACTGGCGGGATCGCTGGTGTCGAAAGAAAAGGTGGCCAATGAACTGGATATTAAAGTTATGCAGCTTTCGTGGGTCTACGATATAAACTTTAAACCTTCCTTTGAGATGATCATGGAAAATCGCTTTTTGGAGAAAATATATGAGTCCATGCCGAAAAACGATACGGTGATAGAAGTTCACCGGAAAGTAAAAATTTACACCGAAAATAAATTCATCGCATAAAATGGGGGCTTTCTTGCGTAATAATCTGAAAAGCAATGGCTAATCGTTTGGTGTGTCTGTGTAATTTAGTGGATGAAAAGGAGATTCGGTCCCTATTGAAAAAGGGGGCCAAATCAACTGCTGATATCCAGGCTTTAAGCCGTGCCGGAACTTCGTGCGGACGGTGTTTGCCAGAGATTGATCAGCTGGTTGAAGAATACAACAAAAAGAAACCCAAGGACCAACAGGGAAAGCTGGAACTTGGGCTTTAAACACAACATCAATAATAGCTTTAGAAGTATCTTTTTACCACCTCTTCGGTAATTTTACTTATTTCGTAAGAAATCATAATCTCATGGGTTCCGTTTTGGTAAGAACGCAACTTGTTTGTCGAGAAGTCAACAGAGTAACCAATGCGCATCTTATCATTAATTACCCATTGCCCAAGGAATCCGAAGGCAACGCCCGACCTGTACATAAGGCCTAACCACACTCTGTCGCTGATCAGGAAGTTACCCGATAAATCGATTTGTGCAGGTGCACCTTTAACAAATTTCCCCAGGGCCGTTGGCTTGAAGATCAGCTTCTCGGATAATTTAAAAATATACCCACCGGTTAGGTAGAAATGGCGTAACTCGGCCTGGCTGGAATAATTGTTATAGTTATTCTCGAATTCATTCTTAACAATCTTTGGAATCGAAATTCCGGCATAAAAATTATCCTGGTATAAGAACATCCCGATACCAAAGTTGGGCATAAACTTATGGTCCACTTCACCCTGGAAATAAGGATCGTCGTTACTAATTACAGCGTAATTCCCCAGGTTATTGCTGTAGGCCGAAAATCCGGCTTTTAATCCCAGGCGGAGATTTAAGGTGGGAGTCATTCGAACCAAATGTGAATAATCGCCGTAAACAGAAAGTCTTTTCTCTTTCCCGAATTTGTCATTTATGATATTCAGGCCATAACCCGTTTTCCCATTTTGGTGAATATTCTGGAACGATATGGTTTGTGTTGACGGAGCACCATCGATGCCTACCCACTGTTCGCGGGCCAGCAACATAACACCCAGTGCATTCCATGTACCTGCATAAGCAGGATTTATTGTTTGTGTATTGAACATGTACTGCGTATAGGAAGGTTCCTGCTGCGCATTAACCCGGGTTGTAGCCAGTACCACGATTAGAAGCATCCACAGTACACAACTTCTCAAATTCATCTCTTGCTTTTGAATATTAGTAGTTTTCATTTTATTGCGTATTAATGGATTAATAATTTACAAAGATGGTTCCCTTCTCAACGTTGTCCGCATCCAGGATCAGAATATAAATGTAGGTTGCAACCGGTACAACACTGCCTCCAACGGTCCAGCCGTGTTGCGAACGACCATCCCACCAGGCATCGGCTTTGTTACCCCATTCATCGAAGTTTCCGTAATTTTCCTTTTCGAAAACCAGGTTACCCCAGCGGTTATAGATGTACAAGTGAGCATTGGGATAGGTCTCACCAAACAATTCGTTTAGCGTTTCCTCCGGATTCATCTGAATTTCGAAATGATCATTCCGGCCATCGTTATTCGGAGAGAATCCTTCCGGAATAAACAGTTCAACAGGTCCTATTTCAGGCTTGACTTTTTTAGTCGGTGAGAAAGCATCTCGCCAGTCACGTATACCATTACCTGGATAGCATTCCGTGGAGTCAACACTTAAGGTATTACAAGCCATATCCTGCAGTGGAGCGTTGCTTCCAATTGCATTTTGGCCGTTTAGCCATTCGTCAAGCGTATTATAGGTATCGTAAGCATCGTCAAGTCCGTCTTTATCGGTGTCCACTCCTGAATAATTGGTATCGGCAATGGTGTCGTGCGGAGCAGCATCCCATCCTTCGATGTAGTCTTCGATACCATCATTGTCTGAGTCTTCTTCAAGGTAGTCAGGAGTAACATCTCCATCTGTATCCCAGGCTTTATAGGAGTTTCCTCCGTTTTCCGAATCGTATGCATCGTCCCATCCATCACCGTTTGTGTCGGTGCCTTTGGGCGCTGCATATTCATAGTCTCCACCTTCGGCAATGGTCGATTGCCACTCAATATTGTCAACAATGCCGTCGTTGTCAGAGTCAATGTCCAGTCGGTCAGGAATGCCATCACCGTCCGAATCTTTGGTTTCCTGGTTCAGTGCATTTACATCTTCCACATCATCGGGAATACCATCGTCGTCATCGTCAATGTCATCCCTATCCGGAACTCCGTCGCAATCGCTGTCCAGTAAGAGATGAATGCTTGCTGTGGCCTCGGCGCATTTTGTTGCATCAGCGTTTGAACATATGGTATAAGTAAACTGTACCACTGCTTCACTGTAAGCTGCATTGGTGTACAACACATCTCCATTGCTCACATCCAGCTGGATATGGGCGGGAAGATTAGCAGCTGTTATGCTAACACCCTGGAATCCGTAAGTGTCGTTGGCAAGCAGGTTTAAACTGCCTGTTATTTCTCTGCCCGGACAAACCACGAGGCTGAGTTCATCATCGGCGGCCTGCAGATCCAGACCACAATCAGCATTACCCAACTCAACGCTCACATTGGCAGTACAGGTTGAAGCATTTCCAGCTTCATCCACCACGGTCAGGGTCACTGGATTATCACCAAGGTTTCCGCATTCGAATTGGTCTTTGTCGATAAACATGGTATCTATTCCACAGTTATCAGTCGAGCCATTATCAATGTCTGCAACCATTATTGATGCTACTCCCAAGGAATCAAGTTGTATGGTGATGTCCTTGCAAATTGCAGCAGGTGCAGTATTATCCAAAACGGTAACAAGGGCAGTACAAACTGAAGTGTTGCCACATTCATCAACCACGGTCAGGGTAACTTCGTTTATACCCAGGTTTCCGCATTCGAATTGGTCTTTGTCGATAAACATGGTATCTATTCCACAGTTATCGCCTGAGCCGCCATCAATGTCTTCCACAGTTATTGATGCCAAACCATAGGAATCAAGTTGTATGCTTATGTCCTTGCAAATGGCAGCAGGAGCTGTGTTGTCCAAAACGGTAATGGTCTGAACCTGTGGCGCGGCTTCGTTTTCGCAGTCGTCAACCAGGGACCAGGTACGGGTAATTATCCATTCACCGGCGCATTGTCCCTGTTCGAGAACATCCACATAGCTCGCTTCCAGTCCTGTACAACAAGCATCGCTTTCGTCGGTAACATCCCCTGTAAGCTCAACACTACGGTCAAACTCACAATTTACGTTGGAGTAGATGGTAATATCAGCAGGAGCGGTAAATGTTGGCGCTTCGCTGTCGATAACGCTAAAGGTTGCTGAGGTGGATACTGAGTTGCCACAATCATCGGTAGCTGTGAATGTAACCAGTGCCGAACCGGTATTGCAACATCCCGGTGCAAGTTCACTGTAATCGTTGCTCCAGCTTATGGAACCAAAACCGGCACTTGCTGTTGCTCCACCGTTGTTTTGCAACCATTCCTGCAGCTCATCCAAATTTCCATTGCCGTCGCACTCAACGCTCAGGTCGCTTGCCTCTTCTGTTAATTCCACGGCCTGTTCATTCAGTATGGTAAGATGAAGTGTAATGATCAAATCACATCCATTATTATTTTTAAGCTTTTGGGTGTACGTACCACTACTTCTGTAGCGAATGCTATTAAGTACGTAGCTATCGCATTCGGTTCTGGTTATGGTTTGGGTACCACTTTCATATATGGTCAGTAGCAGTGTAACCGTTGAATCACAGCCATGCTCATTTTCAAAGTTAGCCGTGTAAGTTCCACTCTGGGTATAAGTTGTACCGTTCCAGGTATATGAATCACATTCATTAACCTCAATTGAAGTTGAAGTATTTTCAGAAATATTCAGGGTAACGGTGATGGTGCTGTCGCAGCCGTTTACGGTCTGGAACACTATATCTTTTGTACCTGCTTCTGTGAATGTGCTGTCGCCATACTGGTAAGGCAATTCGCTGTTGCAGAGGATCACTTCGTCGGTTCCTGTATAAGTGGGATTCACATTCAGTGTAACGGTGATCATGCTGTCACAGCCGTTTACGGTCTGGAATAGTACATCTTTCGTTCCAGCCTGGTTGAATATGTTGTCGCCATACTGGTAAGGCAGTTCACTGTCGCAGATGCTTACTTCGTCTGTTCCTTTGAAAGTAGGATTTACATTCAGGGTAACAGTGATTGTGCTGTCGCAGCCGTTTACGGTCTGGAACACCACATCTTTCGTCTCTGCCTGGTCGAATATGCTGCTACCATACTGGTAAGGCAGTTCGCTGTCGCAGATGCTTACTTCGTCGGTTCCTGTATAAGTAGGATTCACGTTCAGGGTAACGGTGATTGTGCTGTCGCAGCCGTTTACGGTCTGGAATACCACATCTTTCGTCTCTTCCTGGTTGAATGTGCTGCTACCATACTGGTAAGGCAATTCGCTGTCGCAGATGGTAACTTCGTCGGTTCCTGTATAAGTAGGATTCACGTTCAGTGTAACGGTGATTGTGCTGTCGCAGCCATTCACGGTCTGGAA
>JBFEWU010000414.1:0-3944 GCA_041546215.1 Draconibacterium sp.
TAGTGTCTTTCATGTATATATAATTAGTTTAAAATCTTGTTTTTCAATGCTTAACATACAGAAAGGTATATGTATTTTTTATGGCCCGTGGAACTCGCTCTACCGGAGGGCAGGCATGATTAATATATTCATTCCCTTTTGTGTCAGCACCTTTAAAATATTTGTCACTGTCATGCTCGTTTCATTCCAGCATATATACGACCGAAAATGATGGATTGCTTAAATAAGCAGGTATATGAAATCACTTATAATCTATTTTATTCGTTGAATTATTTTATTTTTATCTAGCTAAATAAAATTGCCACAGTATGAAATCCATTCTTTTAATTTTTTTGCTTTTGGGAATAACTAATATGAAAGTGGAGGATGAAAAAATAGAATCCAGAGTCTATCGTTTTTCATTAGCTAATATTGAAAAAAACGAAAGAGGTGAATGCAGGCAGATCATGGAAGGTGAAACCACTCATATGGAGAGCTTTGAAATTCACACAACAACACTATTACCTGATGAAGCGCAGAATTGGAAAGCTAATAATTCTGATCTGGAGGAAATACTATTTATAAAAGAGGGTAAGTTAAAGGTGAGGTTAAACAATGAGATTAAAGTTATCGGACCGGGAAGTATTGTCTTGATTTTACCTGGCGATGAATATATTATCGAGAATGGATGGGAAAGACCTGCCACCTATTTTTTAATCGCATATCAGTCAAAAGCGCCAATGGATATAACACGAGGCAAGGCAGCCGGAGGTTCGATGATTTTGGATTGGGACAGTTTAAAATTTCGACCACACGACAGGGGTGGTCAACGTTCATTCTTTGATCGCCAATCTGCTATGTCTGAAAGGATTGAAATGCATGCAACTACTTTAAATCCTGCAATTAAAAGTCACGAACCACATACACATGCACCTGCAGAAATTGTAATTATGATGGCTGGAACAACAGAAATGGAGATTGGGGAAAGTATTTACCAGGGTGTTGCTGGCGATATTTATTTTCTTGGATCAAATATTTCACATGCAATTCGTAATACCGGTGACGAAGCTTGTACCTATCTCGCTTTTCAATGGGAATGATATTTGTGATTTTACTTCGTACCCGGGCGGGTATCGAACCTCCCCGATAATGCGCTTATAATCAGTGTCTTATTTTCTACTATCATGAGAGGTCACGCTTTGGTCTCTCACCGGTTCATTTTCAGTATTTTATGCTTTAAAAAATACAAAATTCTCGTATTTTTTATCAAATATTCACAAACTCCCATGGATGAAGATGAATAATGCCTTCGTAATCAGAAAATTTTACATCATCCATAGATACAACATATTTTTTATAATTGTCCTTTATCTGTAAAAGGTTACCAAACTCTCTGTTTACAACATCCTCATTGTTCAACAAATACACACAATCCATCATACTTGTTCGGTAAAATCAAACTCGAAACGGTTATAATGTACGGTTGTGGTAGCTTCAAACCCACTGTCGCTTCCCACAATTAACCATGCTTCACCATTATGGTCAGTAAGTACAATAAATCCAGGTGCACTGTTCACCGTTTTCAGCACATAAATTTCTTCATTGGTATCATTTGAAAAATCACCCAAAACCACCATGTCTGCACCACTTTGCGCCTGGTTGGCATTGTCAATGTTCATCCGGTACCAGTTTAAGGCATCTGCTTCACGCTCAGGTTCTATGGTCGTGGCACCGGCTTTGATATAAACCGATTCACCCGGACTTCCACCAACTCCAAACATACCATCTGGTACATTGGTGGCAAACTCTACCATCATGCTTACTTCATAGCTTGTATTGGCTTCCAAACCGCCTATCTTTTTCTTTACATACATAAAAAGGTCGTCGCTGTGGTTGTTGCCCGAAATTTTTAAAACCCCATCGCTACTGTTAAGAGGTGCCGGTAAGGTCGCATGTTCAAAAGAAAGTTCGTAAAAATCATCGTCTCCCACCGGGTAATCTGCGAAGCCAGCTTCCCATCCTTCCACTCCATTTGTAAATTCATAAGTAAAACGTATTGTGTGTGCTTCTTCTTTACTATCCGAACAAGCAACCAGTAAAGCTGCAGTTAAAATTATTACTCCAGCTATTTCTACAAATCTTTTGCTTTCCATCTTTCAATGTCTTTTGCTTTTAAGACGCATTAAAAGATCAAATGGTTGCTTTCTTTTAAGCTAATTTATAAGGGCCTGTTTCACCTTTTAAATTCTTTCACTATTTTTAAGCTGAACTGTGATATTTAACCTTGTAAATCAGAATGTATGTAAAAAACATCGAACCATTTGTACTGCCAGGCTAAAAATACGAATCCTAAATATATCAACAAGTGTTCTGCTGTGAGTACCAATAATTACCCTCATTGCCCGAGTTTCAGAAAGCAGCATTTAAGTTTAAATCAATCAAATGATTACTATGAAGTTTTTATTGGCAATATTCATTCTGGCTACTGTTTTTTGTTGCAGCACTGCTCAGCAAGATGCAGAGGTGGATGTGGATGATATCCCCGAACTTGAGAACTATAACTTTGTAATAGGTACGCAAGCCATTGGAGCAAAATACAAATTTACCTCAGATTCTTATTTGGTTGAACAAGCTAAACAGATTAGGGAAATGGGCTCCAATATTCTTAAAATATCAATGGGTAAAAACTATGCCAATACATATGGTATGACATCCAACACATCTATCAAAACAACCCTTGATCTGGTCAAAAAACAAAAAGATTACCAACGCGTAATTGATATGGATTTCAAATATATTTTTGCCTGGGTACACACATTTACCAATGCGAAATGGCAAGATGGTTTAACTGCTGATGAAAAGTTGACGCTATACCAGGAAATGTATGCTCTTACCGAATATGTGCTTAAAGCATATAATGGTACGGGCAAAACATTTTTGTTTGGAAACTGGGAAGGTGACTGGTTATTACACGGACAAGGTAATCGCGACAATATTCCTTCTGATGAAAAGATACAAGGCATGATTGATTGGTTCAACATCAGGCAAGCAGCAGTTGATGATGCCAAAAGCAATACGGCACATAATGATGTCGAGGTTTGGCACTATATTGAACTTAATCTCGCCCTAAAAGGGATGGATGGTGAAAAATGTATTGCAAATAATGTACTTCCACAAACTAATCCTGATTTAGTCTCCTATTCAAGCTACGAGACGATTAAAAAGAAAGAAACTTATGATGATTTAAAAGTATCTGTTGAAGAGGTAATGAACTACATCGAAAGTAAGCTTCAACCCAAAGAAGGCATCCCTTTTAAGCGACGTGTTTACATAGGGGAATATGGCTATCAAATAAGTCCCACCCAGGATGAAGAACAACAGTACTTTTTAACCAAACGGATGATGAAAGTGGCACTTGAGTTAGACCTGCCATTTGCCTTGCACTGGGAAATGTACAATAACGAATATACCAGTAACGGCATTTCAAAAGGAATGTCCTTGATTAGTGAAGAGGGGGTGAAAAAGCCCGTGTATTTCCTGCATAAAGAATACTATGAAAAAGTAAATACATTCCTAAAAAAATATAAATCAGGTTCAAACTCATACCCCAGCCATCAGGAATTCAAAACAGAAGCCATTCACATTCTTGACGAAATAGACAAATAAAGCATAAAAAACTATGCTTATGAACAAGTTGATCATTATTTTCTTACAGCTGCTTCCCATTAGCCTTTGCCATCAGAAATTACGGAAACCGGGACGCCTTCCCATTTTGCGATAGTCACCTGGAAATGAAGGGCAGAACGAAAGAGGAGGAAAATTCGATTTATTGTACCAAATGAAAAAGCCGACTCTTTCGAATCGGCCGTAGTCCTTCGTACCCGGGGCGGGAATCGAACCCGCACTCCGTTGCCAGAACTGGATTTTGAATCCAGCGCGTCTACCAATTCCGCCACCCGGGCAAA
>JBFEWU010000013.1:0-32540 GCA_041546215.1 Draconibacterium sp.
AAGTATCCGGGGAAGCGATCCCGATGCGGCCGTATATTGGCTGGCCCGAATGATTGAAGGAGGTGAAGATGTGAAGTTCATTGCCCGCCGCTTACTGATTCTGGCTGCCGAAGATGTGGGGCTTGCCAACCCCAATGCACTTTTGCTTGCACAAAGCACCTTCGATGCGGTGCATAAAATCGGTTATCCCGAAGCCCGGATAATCCTGTCGGAGTGTGTGATTTATCTGGCCACTTCTCCCAAAAGCAATTCGGCTTATGCAGCCATTAACGATGCCATTGCCCTGGTAAGGCAAACCGGCGATTTACCCGTTCCCCTGCACATTCGCAACGCACCCACCAAACTAATGAAAGAAATTGGCTATGGGAAAGAATACAAATATGCACATGGCTACGACGGCAATTTTGTGGAGCAGGATTTTCTTCCGGAGGCAATCGTCAAACAGCGTATTTACCACCCGCAGCAAAATCCATCGGAGATAAAGATTTTGGAACGCCTGCGTAAATGGTGGGGAAAGCGGTTTTAATTGACAGCAGCCGCTCTTACAACATCCTAAGCAAAGTTGAGCCAAGTACTATTTCGAGATGATTATCCTCTTCTTCCCTAAATTGAGATTTTAAGGTTGGGCTGGTTCTTTTTGGCTTATAATAATGAGTTTATCGTTTGCCGTAAATTTAACATTTGTTGTTTCCTGTATTAGGTTAAGAATAAAACCAATTGATTCAGTCTTTTCAAATCCACCTGAGAACTGAATATTCTTCAATTCTGTATCCTTATATTTAAATTCCACATCGTACCATCTGGCCAAATTTGAGGTAAGTCGCTCAAGCGTCATTCGATGAAATTCCATCTTTCCTTCTTTCCAGGATGAAAAAAGCTTGGTATTCACCTTTTCCACATAAACTGAAGATTGATCCTTGGATACTATAGCCTGGTATCCGGGTTGAATTACTAATTCATTTTCACCACCTAATACTTTTATTGAACCTTCTTCCAATGTTATCTCATCCTGTATTTCATCGGAATATGAACGGTAATTAAACTGTGTACCAAGCACTTCTACAGTACTATTATTGCCTGATACAACAAAAGGCCGACTTACATCTTTGGTAATTTCAAAAAACACTTCACCTTTAACTGTAACTACCCTTTTGTCATTATCAAAAACAACCGGATAAGTTATTTCCGACATCGCATTAAGCCATACTTTTGAACCGTCATTTAGTACCAGATTGTATGTACCTCCCCGTGGTGTAATTATGCTATGCTTTTTTGACTTAAGTCCTGCATTTTGATCTTCGGCGGATAACAAGTTATACGATAATTTATTCAATGTATCTTTTACTAACCGATATTCATCACCAGCTATTACTTGTTTTTTCTTATTATTAAGCGCTACCAAACTGCCATCTTCCAACTTTACAAATGCTCTGTTTGAACTATCCATAGCAGTATTTTCAGCAAAGCTTTCCTGAGTGGCAGAACGATGGTTGGAATTGTAAAAAACATAATATCCGCCCACCATGCTCAAAGGGATTAAAATAGCAGCAGCATACCTAATCCACTTTTTTGAAGATACTTTTAAATCGGGAATTTCTAACTCCTCTCGAGCGCGTTCCAATGCCCTTTTCTCATCGATTGAATTATAAAGATGTAAATTCTCTTGCAACTCATTTTTATTCTGCAAACGACTAAATAACTGCTTATTCCTTTCACTTTCATTAAGCCAGTCTTGTAATACTTCTACTTCTTGCTCAGAAAGATCATCAGTTAAATGTTTAACAGCTAATTTGGCAATTATATGATATGGTATTTTTTTCATTTTACTAACATCTCACATTATGAGAACACGTTATTTTTAAAAAAGGGACATGTATCTTTAAAAAGGTTACAGATTTTATAAAAAATCCTTAACAATACGCCTCAATTCCCTTATTGCAAGATCCTTTTTTCTTTTAGAAGTACGATAGGAGATTTTCATAGATTTAGCAATATCAATTAATTTATTTTCTTGAAGCAAGTTCATCTCAATAATTTTTTGCTTATCCCAATCAAGATTTTTAACGGCATTAAATAATATACGATGATATTCTTGTTTAATTAATCTTTCTTCTTCGTTTGGCTCTAACTCTTCATCAAAATTATCAACGTACGCTGATCTGATTTTCAAGTGCCTTATTACATTTATGGATTTATTCCTAACTGAATTATAGAGATAGTTTCGTAAATTATCTTCCGATTCGAATTTTATATCACTATGCCATAATGTAATTATGGAATCTTGCACACTATCTTCGGCCTGCATTTTTTCATTATTAAAACTCATTGAATAAATTACCAAAGCTTTATAATAATTATCATATATGCCTTCGATAGATTTTGGGTTGCGTTTATTAAAATCCTCAATTATTCCCCTCTTTTCCATGGTGTTTACCTCTTTACAAATATATCAAAAATGTTAAAGGTCTTATCTCGCTTACCAGAGAAAATAAGGCACAGCTAATTCTGAGTTATTCTTTTTGTGTAAACATAAACTAGTATAATTTGCGTATTGTTATTTTAAATTAATCTAATCGGGCTATATATTTTCCTTAGGATAAATAATAATTGAAACCATATTTGCATTGTCAATAAACTGTTTTGCCTTGTTGGCAATATCCTGTGTTGTAATGCTATTCACAATATCGTCGAAATATGAAGACTCCAAGGCATTTTGTCCTGTTGTGTAATATGCATTCAAAACTCCCATCCAATAGCGATTATGTGGTTTTGATTGTTCGCTGTTTTTTTTCATATTCAACACTACTTTTTTCAAGTCATCTTCGCGAACTGTATTTTTGATAAGTTCAAGTTCTTTAAAAATCAGGCTTTTCAGATGCTGTGCTTTACCGGGATCACAGTCAAACTGAATAGTAAGGTTCAAACTTCCTTCTGGCAACCTTGTTGCCCCCCCTTGTACATTTACGCCATAAGTTCCACCTTCTTTTTCTCGAATTTCTTCCGTATATCTTAACCTGAGAATAGATGCAAGAATAGACTGAGAAATCATATTGTCTCGGGAATATGGCACGTCCATTTGCATTTTTATTAATACCGTAGACTTTGCATCTGTCATAGGAACAGCAATCTCTCTTTCCTGTTTTCCCTCTGGAAACTCAATTTTTCTATCTAGCCATGTTTCTTCACGATCGATATCTGTGATACTGCCTATATACTTTGCTACTAATGGTTTTACTTTCTCTTTAGGGATGTCGCCAACAATAAAGAAAGTAAAATCGCTGGCATCGGAAAAACGATCACGATAAATCTCTTCTAGACGATTAAAATCAATTTCAGTTAAGAACAAACTGTCTAATTTACGTACTCGTGGATTACCATTAGTAAAAATGTATTGCAGCGTATCACTTATTAAGGTTGTTGGACTTAAAACCCTGTTTTTTACATTTGAGAATGAACGTTCTTTCAAATTTTCGAAAACATTTTTATCAAATCGGGGCATTTCGAAACGCATATATAATAGCTGTAACATCTTTTCAAAATCCTCCGGGGCACAAGAGCCTGAAAGGTTTTCGGAAAGTGAACCAAGCTGAAAACCACAACTTGCGGTTGAGCCGGTCATTAATTTCCTGTATGCTATAGCATCGTAATCGCCAATTCCAAATTGATTTACATAACTTCGGATACCGTGAATTGAAGGCAGATCATCATTATCATACAATGAACTCCCTCCATAACTATAGGCTTTTAAAGCTACATTTCTTTTTTCGAAATTGGCAAAGCGGTACACAACTGTGGTTCCATTCGATAATTTCCATTCGGTAGCTTTAAACTGCTCCAGCGCTTTTTCCGATATTATTTCGCCTCCAACAGGCTGATAACCGTTCATAAGGTCTGTTCCGGTAATTTCTTCAGTATATGGTTCTATTTCCATTTTCGACACCTCATCAAAGAAAGCAAATGTTTCATCTTTCGATAAGTGAATTCCTTCTTTGTCAGGTCCGGTAATTACCACAGTCCGGTTCTTTTTTGTGTACCATACCTTGGCAATATTTGAGACTTCTTCAAGGGTTATCGACGGAATAATATTTTTCGCAAATTGGTACGAAAATTCGCTGCCAGGGAATGAAGTATCATTTAAAAAAACAGATTTAATTGATTTACAGATAGCATCGTTGCTTCTTTCATTTCTTTTTGTATAAGCCATTTCCACATTAACCAACATATTGGTCTTTACGCGTTCCAATTCTGCTGAAGTAAAACCATGTCTTATAACTCTCTCTAATTCTACCAAAACACCTTTAAAAGCTTGTTCTTCTTCACCTTCTTTGGCCGAAGCTCTTATATTAAAGGCTTTATATCCGCGCACCATGCCACCAATACTAATTGCACCGCCTAAAAATGAAGCTTCGCCTTTTTGAATCAGCTCATTTAAACGCGCTTTAATCATGGTATTAAATACCGAATTTACATAATTCTTTCTCCATTTTCCCAGTGTGTTAACTTCATTATCTTTATGGCGAATAATCAGGCTAACCGATGATGACTGTACTTCTTTATCTGTTGCCACAATAAATTTTGGTTCAATATTGTCCTCGATTTCTATCGTTGGGCGTTCAATAGGATTTTCAACCGCAGGTATTGAAGAAAAAAGTTGTTTAACTTTATCTTCAACCTCGTCAACATCAACATCGCCCACAATTGCAATGGCCTGCAAATCGGTACGGTACCAGTCATGGTAGAATGCCCTTAATGTTTCCGGATCGAAGTTCTTTATTACTTCCAGGTCTCCTATTACATCACGTTCAGAATATTTTGAGTGATTCAATACTAAAGGCATATATTGTGCCCGTAATCTAAAACCAGCATTACGTCGGGTTCTCCATTCTTCCGCAATTACACCCCGTTCAGCATCAATTTCTTCTTTGGTAAGCAAAAGGTAGTTCGACCAGTCGTTCAATACCAACAAGCAGGTATCGAGCAAACCGTTATTTGAAACCGGGACATTACTTATATTATATACGGTCTCATCCAGAGATGTATAAGCATTTATATCACGCCCGAATTTAACACCATGATGTTCGAGTGTGTTTAGCATACTTTTCCCGGGAAAATGTTGTGTACCATTAAATGCCATATGTTCCAGAAAATGCGCTAGCCCATTTTGTTCTTCATTTTCCAAGATAGCACCTACATTTTGGAAAATGTAAAAACTTGCCCTCTCCTCTTGCCGTTTATTATTCCTGATAAAGTAAGTCATTCCATTTTCCAGCACACCCATTCTAACTGCTGGATCCATCGGAATTGGTTGTGTCAGATCGTTAAATTGAGCATATATATTTGCTGTAAAAATCTGCAACAATGCTATTGTAATAATTATTTTATTCATATTGTATTTTTAAATTAATGGTATTAAATTTTACCAATACCTTTGGTATTGATTATCGATTAAGATTCTTTATCACATCTTCCTCATGAGATGAAAACAAGAGTATTTGATAAGCTATACCAAAATTTTATTGCTCTTTTACTGAATTTAAACAAATAAGCTACTTCATAATTTACTCTTGCGGTTGCATCTGCCTCAACCGACTTTTTGCTAAGGCAATTGCATCTGTAATGTATTGTTTTGGAGTTGTTGCATTTGCCTTTTCCAGATAATTTAAACAGATTCTGTAATCAGGAAGAGAATTTATAATTTCCTGCCTGTAATTATGATAGTCGAGTCGTGTAGGTTTGTCAATACTTTTATATCTCGTATTTTCTTTATCAAAAATTGAAGAACCTTTGTTAAAATAAAATAATCCCAGTTGAGTATTTACCCTGCTATCGTTGGGATGATTGCTTAATAATCTTTTGAATATCTCTATTGCCTCCTCTTCTTTTGATGTCTTTAACAATGCAACTCCCTTAAGATAACGGCTATTATAATTACCAGGTTTAAGTTTAAGAACTTCATCTGCAGTTACAATTGTTTCCGGATATTTTTTATTATTGTAGTAGAAGTATAATAGTTTGATAGAGTACTTTTCAAATTTACCTTCAATATTTCTGGCTTTCAGAAGAACTGCTTCCAAAGTCCCCAGATCCTTTAACTTTTTGGCTAATTCCAGTTGCTGATCAATCAACAAGATTTCTTCACAGCCATTATCTATTGCAATGTTGTTGTATTTAATGGCAAGTTTTTCTTCGCCCAATTGCATCGCGCACATACTTGATAATGTTGCAATCCAGATAATCTTTGATTTATCTTCACAGCCAATTGTAATAGCTTGATCATAATATGACAATGCTTTGGGTAAGTTGTTGTTTTCTACTTCATTTTCGCCCTTTTCACATAACATTTGAAATGTTTCCTGAGCATCACCCATTAGTATGCTGAAAGAAAAATAGATCAAGAAGATAAGTTTCTTCATACCAAAACTATTTTTATTCTTTTCTGAAATATTTTGTTGATATCCTTAACTCGTTTCTTTATACTGATTAAGCCCTATGCCTCTTTCTATTCGCATTTGAACTAAAAATAGAGACATGGCAATCTTCTGTTTTTCAGATTATTGATAAGGAAATAATTTCCTAATATTTTCGAAACCGAAATATTTGTAATAGGCATTCGACAGTGTAGGCATGGGATAAAATCCGATCCAGGCCATAGCGCTTACAGCGGTTTTAATATTACCTAAATTATTATTTGCCACCGCATAATACATTAACGAAGTTTTACACGGAATTACTTTTAATAATTCTTCGGTAAATTTCAATACAAGCTCACCTTGTTCTTTATCTCCTTCTAAAAAATATCCCGAATAAGCTAGAGAATAAAGCAATTGATGATACAAAAACGGATAATCTTTACCATACTGGCTAAGTACATCCTTCATTGAAAGAATTCCTTCATTGAACTTTTTATCCGCAAATTGTTCTTCAACTTTCAAGCATTTAACAAACATTTCCTTAGTCGAAAAATCCATACTATTTAACTGATCGAAAGATGCAGTGTATTTATCCATACTGACTTGTCCTGCCTTTGCGCTAACATACAATACCTTTGGTCCACGAACAAAGCTTATATACATTCTATTCCAAAGGCTGCCAGTCTGAATATTCTTTGGATCCCACTCTGATGAGTAGTAATCCATATTCTCAAGAAATGTTTTAAACAATTGATTGTCAGGGAAAGGATCATTTGCCCTTCCTCTCAGAAATGGCAGAAGTACAACCAAAGTTTCTCTCGTTTTCTTTTCTTCATCACTTAATCCAGCCACATAATTCTCAGTTACTGATATGATTTTTTTAGGATCTGTTACTCTTAGTACGTTACTGTACTGGCTTATCAAGCTATAAGACCGCTCTCCATCATTCCATCGTTTCTCCAGAGCTCTGGCCTTTTGCATAAAGTCAGAGTTTTTAGCTTTCTTTGCCAACTGTACCAATCCTTCGGGAGTTACCAAACCTGTTTGGGTGTGCAAAAGATCTCCATTGGGTGAAAGCCAGAATAAGGATGGGAAAGCATTTGCTTTATAAAGCTTAAAAAATCCACTGTTAGCTTCATTTTCAGCATCTATTTTAATGGAAACAAAGTTGGCATTAAAATAATCTCCAACCTGTTTTTGTGTAAATACTTCTTTGGATAATTTTTTGCACGGACCACACCAGGTTGTGTAAACATCTATAAAAATATCTTTGTTTTCAGCACTAGCTTTTTCACAGGCTTCTTCAAAAGTTATATGCGAAAATTCTATACCTTGTGGATAAGCGAGTGTCGCGATAAAAAGTAATAGTAGTACTGCTTTAATTCTTTTCATATTAGTAAATTTTAAATATTTTATTAATTGTATTTCTCCTCTATATCAATTACCTCATCGCAAAATCCGGTTTTAGTAAACACATGTGTTGAGTGTAAACCACCTTGTGAGGAAACCTCATAAATAGAAATTCCACCTTTTAAGGAAGTAAGGTTATTATCAATAACCGACATGCGGATTTGATTTGCATTACGCATTTGGTTCGGATCATTTTTCGTTGGATCAGGAACCTGAACTGCTACATATTCCATTTTTGTAATTTCGAAATTTGATACAGACATATCAATTTGCTCCGCCTCAACCATTGCCGACGAACCTGAACTTAACTGGTTCATGTTAACCGAGTAAACTTTATTTTTTGTGGAATACATAAGTATATCGTTTTCTGCTTCGATGGATGAAAAGGAGTTAGCCTGGTATAAATTTGGAGCAATACTCTCGTTTATCTCAATTATCTCTTTACTATAGAACAATTGTTTTCTTGTAGCGAAATCGTATGTTATATTAAACTTGTAAACCTTATATTGTTGTGTTATAGTATTTTTCATTAGCATCCAAAAATCGCCAACATTCCCTGTTTCCTTCCCCCACGATATCAATTCAAGGTTATCGCCAACGTGGTTCGGATCAAAAACTTCTTTACCTTGTTCCGTAGCTTCCATTGGAATCAAAAGCCCCTTATTCCAGGGTTCATGTTTGAAAAAACGCTGATTTTTCTGATCGTAAAGAATGGTTCTCCCACTATAAGGAAGAATAAATGGTGCAACTTGGTAATCGGTTTCACCTTCAAGAAACACACAGGGTATTTCCCAGTTAAACGCTCCGCTGTTGGTTCCACGTTTTCGTACTTTCCCATTCATTAATATATATTCTATTTGTCCATGCTTTTTATAAAAAAGCGTTGAAATAGGATTTTCCTCGGGTATTATTTCAAAACCCTCATTAAAAGGCAGTGCAATCTCAAACGTTTCGGGATCGAGATAATAACCTCCAGTACTATTATTGCATGCTACAAACACCTTTTTCATATACAACCTCAGCGGATTGGGATCCATTGCATAAATATTTAGTGGATTATCTCCAATACGTGTACCTTCATTGGCTTTGGCAAATACATTATCAACTAATGTCCTGTTTTCGTCATAAATAAGAAAATTAAGTTCTGGAATACCATTTTCCTTGCACAGCAACAGTGTTCCTTTTGTATAAGGAGTAGTTACTTCCAGGGCAGTTTCTATGCGAGAATACACACCACTAATGTTATCAATTACTTTATAAATTAGGGTATATTCCACACCTGGCACGGCATACTGTGGTATCATAACCACATCTAAGTTTCTCTCAAAGCTAATGGTATCTTTACTAACAGCAGCATTCGTTTTGTGCAAATACCATATATATGACAAGTTAGAATCATCGTTTTGTGTAGTTGTGATTTCAGGCGCTATTTGTAATCTGCTTTGTAGTAAAACAGAATACTTTTGCTCTAATCCACTTATGGTAATCTCGTTAAGCTCAATGAAGCTGGTAACTGTATCGTCCTTTACACAACCGAATAGTATAAAACCGAGCAGGAATATAATGGCAAACTGTTTCATTAGATTAAAATTTGAATTGAACTTTTTATTAAAATGGAGACCAGGTATTTATCAGGTTTCCGTTTTCGTCGTACACTTTATTTTTAGCAAAGTACACCGCAGCTAGTCTGCCTGCATGCATCCAATACCCATATGCAGTATAACTGTTATTCCAGAATCTGGCTTCGGCCAATGTCAGTGGGAAATCGTGACCCATAATATCGGTACATATTTGATGTTTGACTTTGGAATACACGCCAAAATATAAAGAAAAGGGATAGTCCCAGTATACAGGTTTTATCAACTGATTGGTGATTAAAATCCGGGCTGTTATTTTATCCGGATATCCTAAGTCCATCTGATCATTTGCCACCAGACTGATTGACAAAACAACCGTATTGTCATCGAGGTCAGGACTGTAGTTCAAGTGAATTGGCAAGTTTACCGTTGTTTGTCCAGCCGTGTAAGTGTAGGTATCATTTAATGCATCAAAATGCTTCCCTTCTTCAGCTGTCGATTCCGGATTTATAACTACACTATACATTCTATCTTCTATTAGAGCTCCCAATAGTTTAACTCTCAAGTTTATAGTGGCCGTGTCATAGGCTGTAGTAGTAAAACTATAAACCAAGCTATCTGCATTATCGCTAAAATCGGCAAAATAAACAGAGGGCTTTTCGTCATATATCATCGGATCGTTAAGGCTGCATGCATACAATCCTGCAGCCAACATTATTAGTAATACTAAATTTTTCATGGCATTGTGCTAATTTTCAATGTTACCATATTCAATTTCTTTGACTGGAATGGGTAAGCGGTAAATAGCATCATCTACCGAACTAATTGTATTGTGAACACCCAACTTATCCAGATTTAAACGTTTAAAGTAAAAGAACATCTGTCCTTCACCAACAAACTCTTTTTTATATTCCCGTTGTATTTCCTTCTCAAGGTTGACATCGGCTAATGGTGCCAATCCACGGTTTGCCCTAATTGCATTCAAATATGCCAGCCCCTGCTCTTCATCTGGGCTACACTCAGCAGCTATATAATACATTTCAGATATTCTAAGCATAGGTATTTCAATGTCAGTCCTGAACTTTTGTAATATCATATAAGTATTATCAACCCGCTTGTACCAGCTTATACGATAATCGTTATCTATCGGATTCACCGCCTCATACAAGGTGTTGATACTGCTTATACTATTATCAAGTATACTGTTGCTTACCCCGCTGCCAGAAGCAGTTGCACCTTCTCCAAAATAGGGATCCATCTGAATAGTACGATCCAATCTTTCGAGTGCAAATATTAGTTCGGTTTCAAACACTCCCCTGTCATTTGGCGAAAAAGCGAAAGGCGCTACCGGACCGTCGTTGGGCTGGCCAATTAATTCCTGCGCGGTTTCAAGCGCTTTGGCTTTATCGTTATTGTAAAGATGTACCCGGGCTTTTAGTGCGGTGGCTGCCCAGTAATTCATATGTATAAGCCTGTTCTTCAGAGCTTCCAATTCCGAATCAACCAAATCGCTGTTAGGTCCGAATAAGTCAATATCCCTCATAAGATTCCGGGCTTCATCCAGATCATTTAACACCAGATCAATTATTTCGCTTCCTGTCAGTTGAGGCTGTGCAACATTTGTATATGTTTTAACATATGGAATGGCTTTCTGATCCATACTTGTTACCGGATTTGGGCCAAACAGCCTTAATAAATCAAAATGCAGAAGAGCGCGTAATGCAGTGGCTTCTCCTTTAATTAAACGGTAAGCATCATCTGAACTAAACACTGATTGAGCATCGTCAATAAACAAAAGCATTGAGTTCAGATTAACTATGGCCTTATACTGGCTTGTCCAAATTGCTGCAATTTGAGCTTCATTGCTTTGCTCATTATATTCGTAGTTCTTTGTTTCGAAATAAATGTGGTTCGTATTTAAGATTCGGTTATAATACTGAGCCAACACATCAACATAACCAAAACTTAATTGAGTTCCGTAAGTAGATGAATTAGACATTAAGCTATATACCCCGGTTAATACATCCCTGAAACCATTTTCATTTACATAAAAATCTTCGGCTTTTATGTCCTCTTTGGGTGACACATCCAGCCAGTCGTTACATGATGATAAGGACATTATCATCATCGTACTCAAAATGTATTTACAAATGTTTTTCATGAAACTTGTTTAAAACGTTAACTGAACTGAAAAAGAATAGTTTCTTGCAAATGGATATGCAATACCCCGTTCAACTTTTACTGTTGACCATCTGAAAATATCGTTACCTATGAACGACAACTTGCATCGCTCAATACCATAGTTGTCTAAAATTTTCTTGGGGATAAAATAAGATATATTCAACGATTTAAGCTGAATATAACTCTGACTTTCGATAAAACGTGATGTTGGCAAAGTAACCTGTTGGTTGGCAATTGCTTTAAAAGATGCAAAATCTCCTGGTTCTTTCCATCTATCGTATAGTACTCGTTTGTCAGCATTGTTTCTTGGATTAACGTTTTCGATTTTGTCGACCAGTGTTTTGTTGTAAATATCTTCTTTGAATCTGTACATAAAGTACGAATCGAGCTGCCAACCTTTATATCGCAAAGTTGTACCAAAATTACCCAGAAATTTAGGATCGCCATTTCCCAATGGCTTATAATTATCTGTACTCCAAACGTTTGTTTTCTTGTTATTTATATCCTTAAAGACTTCTTGTCCTGTGTTTGGATCGATTCCCAGCGATTCGTTTGCCCAAATGGTACTGATCGACTGGCCTTCGCTGTATCTAACTACAGGTTTTTGATTGTTAGTGGCTTGGGTTGCTTCATCTTGCTTTTCGTTGAAAGCAATTAAAGCATCGTTAAGTTCTAAAAGTCGATTATTATTCTGGGTAACTGCCCCAAACAGGTCCCATTGAAAATTATTGCTTTTTATTAATACACTTCTGATATTAAAATCGAAACCCTGGTTTTCTACTTTCCCCAGGTTCCCTTTATAACTATTAAATCCGGTTGAAGGGGCTAAAAGAACATTAATTAAAACACCTTCAGAAACATTCCTGTAAACATTAAATAAACCGGATAAACGAGAATCAAATAAGCTAAAGTCAAATCCAATATTTGATTTATTGGTAGTTTGCCATTGCAGGTCTTTATTTCCATATGCTTTTAGCAAAGCACCCAAATAACCACCGTAAGTCAGGCCTGAAATTGCGGGATCTCTGTATGAATACATCATCATTGCCTGGTATGGGTTAAAATTATTACTACCGGTATTCCCCAGTGAAGCTCTGATTTTTAATTTATTAATTTCTTTAATATTTTTAATTATATCCTCATTATGTAGATTCCATCCAATTCCTAGTGAACCAAATGTACCCCATCGTCGATCAGCACCGTATATTGAAGAACCATCAGTACGTACGGATAGATCTACAAGATATTTGTTATCATAGCTATAATTGAAGTTATCGACAAATCCGGCCAAGCGATTAATATTATTATACCCTTTTGGCCGGGCTCCATCCAGATATTGTAAGCCGCTTCCAATATGATCTAAATTATCATTTGGGAAATTATATACGGCAATTGAGAATCCATCTGAAACTGTTTCCTTTACGTTTCCAACAACCACCATATTGAGTAGATGTTTTTTAAAGGATTTAAGGTATGATACTACCAGGTTTCCGTCAAAAGTTAGCTCCTCGGATACTTCTTTCACATACCTACCTTTCAATTCGGCATGAACAAAACTGGTATGATCTGCCGGTTTGAAATTGTCTGTCTGACTTTTTATTTGACTTATTGATAGGTTTGCTTTAACGCGAAAACCTTTTGAAACCTTCCAGTCCAACGAAAAATTGTCAGTAAAATCGCTGTAATGTTGATCATCTCTCAGATTCAGTGTTGTATTATAAAGCGGATTATAAACATCAGGTATCTGATTGCTTTCAAAATCGTGCAGCACCTTATTGTAGGTTCCATTCTCATTATATGGATAATAATATGGATTTAAATAAGTATACTGGCTAAAAGCACCAAACGGAGAGTTTTTTCTATTTACATTCTTATAAGAAATATGGTTTCTTACATTAAGGTTTTTCATCCGGTACAATAATTTTATACCTGTTCCTAACTGATCGTTGGATGATCCCCTCATAACTCCGTCAACTCCCTTATATGTAAAGTTAACTCCATAACGGAAGTTGTCATCTCCTCCTTCAATAAATACAGAATGCTTCTGGCTTAAACCAACATCATGTAAAGGGATTGAAATCCAATCGGTATTATACCCCTGACCAACCAATTTTTTACGTTCATTGTACTGGTCCAGCAAATCATCCTGATAGTAAATATTTGATGAAGAATACAGACCTGCTAAAAGCTCGTATTCCAACTTCTCCTCAGCATTCATCAAGTTATAATAACTTAAATCGGCGACACTCACATCAATGGCACCTGTATAATTCAATTTGAGTTCTCCAGGCTGTGGGGCAATTGTTTCCACGACAACCACACCATTTGCTGCCCTGGAGCCGTAAATTGCTGTTGCTGCTGCATCTTTTAAAATGGTCATACTTTTAATCCGGTTCGGATCTAAGTCGAAAATTTTTTGCGCCTGAACTTCAAAACCATCGAGAATAAAAGTCGGCATATTTGGAACATTCCCAAATTCACTTTCCAGGCTGCTTTGCCCCTGAATAACAAATTCCGGTATATGATTGGGATCACTTCCTGCATCTACATTATCAATCATTGTAAATCCAGGATCAACAATCGAAAGAGTAGACAATACATTATGTGTTGAAATATTACGTAACGCTTCACCACTAAAAGTGCGGGCAGAACCGGTATAACTATCCTTTCGTTTTTCGAAATAACCTGTTACAACCACATCCTCTATCTCACTGACCTCCAAAACCAACTGAATATTAATGATGAGTCGCGAACTCACTTCTACTTTTTGCGTTTGAAAACCAATAAAAGAGAAGGCAAGTGTTCCTTCACCCCCTGGGACTTTAAGGGTATAATAACCATCTATGTTGGTTGTGGTGCCTGTATTATTGTCTAACAAAATAACATTAACTCCTGGCACAGGCAATCCTTTATCGTCAACAACCTGCCCTCTAATCACTTGATCTTCCTGCTTCGCATTCTCCGTTTTTTTTTCCTTGTCTTTAGGATGAATGAGTAAATAATTACCCTCTCTCTTCACCTCCAGCTTCGTTCCCTTAAGCAATATTTCTATTGCTTTTTCAACTTCTTGCCCTACAAAATCAACATCTACCTTTTTAGAATCATCCAATTCGGCATTCGAATATACAATCTGTAAGCCAGTCTGTTTTTTAATTTGTTCGAACACTTCAGCTATTGAAATATTCTTTTGGGTAATATTCACCAGGTTTTGCGACCAGCTCTTTGCCGATACGTTAAAGACAAAAAAGAAACATAATAGAACACTTATCTTCATGATGAGTAATTTGTTTTTTGGCATATAATGCCACGGTATTATTTTATTCATAAAATTGATTGATATTAAATTTAAGTGAGCAAACAGTGTTGCTTTTCTCTATCGCGAATTGTTATTTTCAATTCCCGTTTGGTTTTTATGAGATTCTCCTTTCCCTTAAATTTAACATTTACTGTTATTTCTATTCTCCCAATACCGGTCCTTCATCCAGAGTTTGATTTAAAAGCATGATAATAATTTTATTATCGTGCTTTTAAATTCTCTCTGAATTCACATATCCTCAGTACTATTTTACATACACTTTAGTTACGTAATCACCTGCCTTGAAGATAAATAATCCTGATGGAACAGAAATTGTATTTCTTCCCGGCACTATAGTTCCCATCTTTACAACACTCCCCAATATATTATAAACTGAGTAGTCTATATGATGATCCTCTTCACTGGTGGCAATAATGCCGTATGACGAGCCAAATGCAAAAATCGAAGACTCTTTAACAGGATTTAGCACATCTTCTACTCCAAGAATAAGTGCTGCATAGTTAAGTTGTATTGGATCGTAAATCCAGGCCATTCCATCACCAATTATTCCGTTCGATAATGTTCCTCCACTTACATACATTCTGCCATCTGTATCCTGCAAGAGCATATGAGTATTAGTATAAGGGCCAGAATGTCTTGTTCCTTTAAACGATTTTTCCGGCATAATATCGGTTGGAAGAGCTACTTTCGCATCAACAAGAGATCCGAGCTGACCTTTTGCATTGTCACCCCATCCCTTAAGTTTTCCATTGTTGTCAATTGCAAATGATGTTTTTGCAACAGCCGAAACATATGTATAGTCTCCATTTAGAATCTTAATGGGAGCTGTATTAAATCGATTAAGGGCACCGTCATCTGTACCTAGTGCTCCATAGGTATCATCACCCCAGGCCCAAACATTTCCTTTTGTATCGATGGCCAGAGTGTGATGCCATCCCAAACTTACCGAAGTAAATTTTACCGGTTCATCATCATGGGTAGCAGTAACTTTTGTCCAATTTTCTTTGGTTGCCCGACCAGTATCATAACCAAGATTCCCGTAATAGTTATATCCACACGTCCATAAGTTACCACTTGTATCAATTATAGCTGAAAAATCCGCAGCCGATGAAATAGCTCCATCCAAAAAGGTAGTAATGGTGGTTGTATCAGAAGTTGCTGTATCAATATCGCTTATAGCAATCTGAACTGGAACATACCTGGTATTCCTGGATGTTCCATCTCCAATACCTCCGCTACCATTATAACCCCAAATCCATGCATGACCATCGGTATCGATTAACAGACTTTTTTTATCGCCTGCAAATGCTTTGTCAAAGGTTGTAACAGCCCCACCGTTTATTGTTACCTGAACAGGTACTGTACGGTTCTTAGTATCTGGCTCAAGATTAGATGTTGAAAGGCCAAGTTCTCCATAGGGATTTTGACCCCATGCCCACAGATTTTTATTTTCATCAATTGCAAGCACATGATTATGTGCACTTAACGATTTAATTTTAGGTAAACCTGTTACTTTTACAGGAAATGGAGCATAACCTATCGTTATTCCCCAAAACCATACATCTCCATTAGATTCCAAGCCTACTACAAAATTATTACCATCTGCAAAACTTTCAAACTGTTTGCCATTTGCGGCCAAAACATATTCGTTCAGCTGACTAACTGCATCGTAATCTTCAGTCGCCATTTGCTTAAATGAATTGGCCCCCCATCCATAAACTCGTCCTTTTTCTGTTAAACCGATTGTATGAAAAGTACCGGGGCAAATGGTTTTAAATTCAATTCCTCTAGTTTCAACTGGAACGGTCATATCGTTTGTTTCTATCGGAACGTATAGGGTATTATACACATCCAAACCCATCGCATATAATTTACCTGATTCATCAATTACATAAGACCGTAGTCTTCCTGCAAATATTGAACTAAATACTTTTCCTGTAGAAACCTGTACCGGAAGATTAACGCTAACAGTACTGTCAGATCCGCTCCCCAGCTGTCCAAATGTATCATCACCCCACGCCCATAAATTACCATCTGTATCAATGGCCAGCGTATGATTGTAACCAGCGCTAACATCTTGAAATTTTGTAGCTTGTTCAAATTCAAGTTTTGTAGGTGTTACTACCGGAGCAGAGACCGACACATCTAGCCCGTGTCTTTTGTTTTGGCTAATACCCCAGCCCCAAATGTTACCTTCGCTGTCGACTGCCATTGAATAATCTGTTCCTAACGACAATTTTGTAAATACGACAGGAGTCTCGGAACCATCTTCATAAGCCTCTATCTTGGTCAGTTCGGATACAATAGTCTGTATGGTTCCGGAATTTCCGTCGCCAATAGCACCAAATATATTTCTCCCGCATAAATACCAATCACCGTCAGAGCTTTTGGCTCCCAGATGGTAAGCACCTGCAACAACTTCCACAAAGGTCATCGAATCAGCTACCTGCATCGGTACTTTAACATTAGGATCGTTGTATGCACCGCCGTTACCCAACTGCCCATATCTATCGTTACCCCAGGTCCAGAGTCCACCATTTTCATCAATGGCAGCTGAAAAATTGTTACCTGCTACAGCTTCGCTAAATTTTGTGTCAGGCATTACTAAAAACGGCTCCGACAAATGATTTGTACTGTCATTTCCTAACTGTGAAAAGCTATTTTGACCCCAAGTCCAAAGATTCCCTGAAGTATCAATAGCTACATTGTGGTATCCAAACGTATTACTTGATATTTTTGAGAATAATTGCTGTTCAAATACCTGAGCATTTGTACCAAAAATCAAAAAAGAAAGAACTACTGTGAATATTCCTTTCAATACACTAAAAAGTAAATTTTTTTTCATAAGTTTCATATAAATTTTATCTATTAATAAATTCAACAACCACATTCCTACACACTACTATTTTTATAACATTCACGAAACCTAACAGGTTGAATAGTGTTTTCGTAAAATGATTAACCAACTGCTTTATCTTTTTGGATACATTAAACCAGTTTTATACTACCTTTTCTCTGCCATAGAATAACAACCGTTTAAATGTTTCGCAGCTAATCTGGTATTTTCATCTGAATATGTTTTATTTAAGTAACTATAAATCTGTTTATTATACATACTGGTATTTTGATCTTTTTCCATTGGCCCGATGGAACTCGCATAAACTGATTCATCATCTTTTGTGTGAACACCATAAAATATTTTTCCCTTCTCATGCTCGTTTCATTATAGCACATTTTCTTCATGTTGTTACCGCTCACATTATGAAAACACATCAGTTTACCAAAAGGGACATTTATCATTAAAAATGTTTATACATTTTCAATGACACCCCTTCATAAATCGTCATCATCAACGAGATAACTGACACTTCCTCTTTTAAATTAGAAACATGACAGGGTAATTTTTAATTGGATCTGTGAAATACGATGGGATTCTTGGTACTTCTTTTTTCTTCTTCCCATTTGTCTTATTCTTTGTCAATAGAAACCACCTATTAATCTAACCGATGTATCATGATTCTCTCCAAATGTTATTGAAAGATATATACCTTACAATAAAATACAGCTCCACAGTCCAAAAGTTTTTCATTAATTTTTAGTGGCCTTCTATATAAATAATTTTGATTACCAACATCACATAATTCTCTGGTTTTATGCTCATTAAACACTAAACTTACTAAATTATTACATCCCTGAAATGGAGTGGACTATGGGCCTAATCCGACAACATAAAAGACGAAGAGTATGAGGTATTGAGATTTCCAGTCAATACAAATAACATCTATAGCCACAAAACTGAAATGCCAAAAATAATCACCACTCAATCGTCCTTCCATGCGTATATTAAAGATTATAAGTATGGATCAGAAAAATATACGTCTCTTTTATCTGCTCCTCTTTACGCAGAGTGGGCGACAGCGAAGCAACACTGCCGAAAAACCAGCCCCCGCTACTACACGGTTGTATCGCATGATAACGGGGGAAAAATGGTGGGGAAAGCGGTTTTAGTAATCAGTGCTCAGTTGTAGTTGTAGTTGGCAAATAAAAAATTAGGGATGCAAAACTGCATCCCTAATTTTTACTCACAATTTGTAGCCCGCAACTCATTGTTACGAAAGTATATTCTTACAATACTCCACACATTTTACAATCTCAGCCTGTGCATCCGATGTTTCCGGAACCGGGTATTCCAGTTCTATATCGCAATAGAAGGGATATTTCTTCTCCTTCACTAAATTCAGAATATCGGCCAGCGGTGTTTCTCCCTGCCCCCAAACACGGTTGGTATTGGGCGGGTTTGCATCTTTACCGGTCTTATCTTTTAAATGAAGACTGTAAATGCGGTCGTGTAAGCGCTCGATGATCTCATTGGGGTGTTTACCTGTTGAACCAAAATAGTGGCCCACATCGAAGTTTAATTTATTGGCAGGCGAATGGGCCAAAAACGCGTCAAAACTAAATCCCGGTTGTCCGGGTTGGGCATGATTGTGATAGGCTGCGATCATTCCATGTTTTTCGGCAAATTTCCCCAGCCGGCGACAGGCGGCATCACCAATTTCGTTGGTAATGGCCCCTGCTCCTAATAGTTTTGCTGCTTTAAAGGCATAATCAATCTCTTCATCGCTCCAGCCGGCCGGAGCAAATTTTACGGTATGAATATGAATGCCGGCTTCGTCAAACATTTTTCTTAAGTCTTTGTACTTCGACAAATCGTTGTTCACACGCCATTCTTTCTGCTTTTTCGCCGCCTCATCGCGGGCATTAACCAAGGCTTTCCTTTCTTCGTCGCTAAGCTCTACGCCACGTTTTGGACGTGGTGGCATAGGCGGAATACCGGCAAATTCCTCGGCAACCGGCCCCATTAATTCCAGTGAGGTAATATTCCCCGATTTGCAATAGTTAATGATATCCCCGGCTGTACTGGGCATACTTCGCCAACTGTAGGTGATCACCCCAATAGGGACTCCGCCAAAGGTTGAGCCTTTGCCGGCAGAACAAGCAAATGCAAATGGAGCAAACGAAAGAGCCGCTGTTCCGGCTGCTGTAGTACGAATAAAATTTCTGCGTGAAATGGAATTCAGATTTTTAGTCATGGTTTATTTGGTTTTTGAAATTTACTAAAGTTTAAATTTAGTGGAATAAATTGGGATTTGGACTTTATACCCACAGAAATTTGAAGCTTGAAAATATCCGGAATATCACGAAAATAATTTTCCTTCGCATAAATTAATCAGGTTCTTAGAGGCACAAATGCAAAAACTCCCTGCTGCAAGCAACGGGGAGTTTGAATGTGAATTAATATTCTAATTAATTCTGCTTTCCTTTGTATTGTTCTATTCTTCCATATTGTCCAGGTATTTTTCGGTCGCTGTTAATCCCTCTTTAACACCAAATGATAAATTAATGCCCACACTTGCTGTCAGCCGATTTGCATTTTTAGAACTAAAAGCCTGAATAATATTGTCGGTAACACAATAAAAGTCCATGCCGGGGAAGAAACGAAGACGCAGGCCGACACCCAGGTTATTGTATTTATAACCGGAAGTATAACTCACTGATGTGGAGAGCGTTTTTCCCACAACTCCGTTTAGAGACAGAGTTGCAGCAGAATTCGCTCCTCCGGCATAAAAGTTACTATTGAACAACAGGGCATAATTCCATTTTGGAGAAAACTGCCGGGATGCCCCCAGATAAAGTTGCGTGGGGATACCCATCTTCACGGTTTCTTTCTGTACCTTAATAACATCCTGGTTGCCTTTTAAGAGATATCCGTTTTGTTTCCATTTCGATCCACCCAGGTTAAGCAGGCTGGCCGAAAACATCCATTTATGGATCTCATAGGTAGCTCCCAGGTTTAAGGACAGGCTTGCATTCCTGAAGAAATCGCCGGCATTCAGATCATCTTCCCAATTTTTGGGCAATATTCCTTCTTCCAAATCCAGTTCACCACCATGAATTGCATCCGGATTAATTTCGGTAGGTAATCCAAGCGTAACTGTCCCCTCAAATGTTTCGTTGTAAGTTTTGTCGACGGAAGGATCTGTCTGATCCATTTGCACCTTATACTTTAGTCCCTCGGTCTTCACTCCCAGAACATTAAAATTTAAACTCGGACTAATCCCGACTGTCAGGTTCTCATTCATCTTCCGGGCATAGGTAACTCCCATACTGGCATAGGTATTATGCTTCATATCAATACCATCCACAACAAGCGGAAAGTCGTCATCAGACAGATCATCGAATTCAGACAATAGGTAAGCAATATCAGATTCAGCATCTACTGAAAGCGTACTTTTTACGTAGTAGTTGAAGGCAAAATAACCTTTTTCTTTGAGCTTGAATCCAAACGAGAACAAATTGGCATTGGCTTCGGATATAAACTGATTTGTTTTCCCAATTGAATTCACAAATTCATCGGGATTATAGGCTGCATTATCCAGATTATCGAGAAAATCATCCAATTCATTATAGGTAAAACCACTGTTATAAGCACTGGCCGATATGCCACTTAAACCGGGCAAAGCCAGGTAAAACTTCACATTTGGAATTAATGCCGGATTATACAATTGCTTTTGCGGCATACGATCCATAAAGTACATGGTGTTTTGGGCAGTGCTGCCAAGGCCTGTCACGAAAAGTAAAATAAAAACGAAAAAGTAATTTCTAATTTGCATTTGATTCTGATTTTTGTTTAACTATGTTTTTTAGCCAGCTCAAAAATAACACATGTGAGCCATTTAAATTGTCATAATATCTAAAATGTTATCCTTCCATGTCCACGAAGCTTATCATCAAACTCAAATGTTTCACGTTCATACCGGTTTAAATACCCGGCGACACAAGGTTGTGGCCCATTCAGCTCCAGGAACAAAAACTCAGGCTTAAGATCCTGAAGCGCCTCCAATCCGTCCATTGCATGTTTAAATGAACACATCTTAATCAATCCGAAAAATACACGGATCAAATGTTTAAGGTAATCGACTGACACAGATTTCTCATCAATGAGCAATACATTGTTTGAATCGCTTGGGGAATATGGACTTAACATTTTCTTTGCTTGTGGTTTTGCGATAAAGTTAAAACAAAGATTGTTACTTGTCAAGTATTTTTTTTTGTACAAAGCAATAGCCCTGTCCACTTGGATCTTGATACTCGGTAATAATCGTTGAATCAAGCCTTAGCAAGGTATGCCGGCTATTGAGCCACAACAATCCTCACCTCCGTACCAACCGTAGTTTCTCCTTCGACAAGGTCAATGGTTTCGATCTCAATTTTATTCTTTTCGCTTTTGTTAAACAGGGCAATAAACTCATAAAGCATTTCCAGTCCCCGCCCTGATGAAAACTCGGGGTGTTTATCGGCGTATTCTTTGGCTGCCTTGCGACCTATGCCATTGTCGCTTATGCTTATCTTAATCCTCCCGGCCTTTTCATCCCGGCTTACCATCATGCTTATTCGCCCTCCTATGGAATAGGTCCTTAAGCCATGTTTAAATGCATTTTCGATAAAAGTATGAAGCATCATTTTTGGAACCCGGATCTGCAAATTCAGATTTTCTTCTACTTTGATTTTATAATCAAACCTCCCGGGGAACCTCATTTTTTGTATGTCGAGGTAATCGCGGCAAAAATGGATTTCTTCCTTAAGCGAACGGGTTACCGCATTCTTATCGTCGTACAAATAGCGTAATTGCCGGATAAATTTATTGAAATAGTCGTAGAGCTCGGGATTCTCTTTATGGTAAATCTGAGAGGAGAAGTTATTTAACACATTGAAGGTATAATGTGGCGAGAAACGGGAAGTAATGGCCTGGTATTGCAATCGGTGCATTTCGCGTTCGAGGCTTTGTTTTTCATAGATTTTATGGGCTTGTATTTTATTGATAAGCCACAATAAGCCATAAAAAAAGATAAAAACGGCAAGTAAAACTACAAACCTGAAAATCCATAATTTATTTTGACCATAGGTAACATAAAAATATCCGCTTTTATTTCTGATCAGGTATTTATTATCATCTGTTTTACTTATCACCGGACTTATCCAGGAATTAAGGTTTCCCGGTATGGCAAAATCGGCAGGGTGTTTAAAGTTCTCGTCCAGGATGCTTACGTGACCTGTTTGTGAATTGTGAAAAATATATTCTGTTCTTCCATTGCCATCAACATCCAAAATAAATAAATTGCTGTTTATGGATTCTTCAATCCGGCCAACCTTGCCTGCACTAACACCCGGATTAACTTCGTATAAATAGCCTTCTTTATCCAAAGCCAAGAGCTCGCTATCTTTAGAAAATACAATCGGAGGCCTGTTTACAAATGCATCTCCATCGATAAATGTATGCGATTCCAGTATCTTTCCATCAGGGGAGACCAGGAAATGTTTGTTGGGTGCAAGGGCATCCCCGCGGGTATCTGTATACACCCAGATCTTCTTTTTCCCCTGATCCTCAATAATTTCATAATAAGCCTGCGAACGAACCTTTTCAAATTCCAGAGGAGGGAACTTAAATTTCAGGTTATGGTCGAATACAAACAAACGTGAAGCATTATCGTCATAGGGAAAATTTTCTGACACCTCATAATTTTGAGTGGTATAAGTAGAGGCCAATATCTCCAAAAAACCATCTCCATCAATATCTTCAATCCTTGTAGGCCCAAGTTTTGATCCAATCAGAGGTGTTCTTTTTAGCTCTTTTGTCTCTGGATTAAAAGCGTATAAAGCCCGGGGTTGCAATGGAAATCCAGCCTGAACACTTAAGATCAGTTCCTTTTGTCCATCCTTGTTCAAATCAATATAGTCCCATACATTAGCGTAAAAATCAATATTCCCGGTGGGACTGAGTTCACATATTTCATGTTCCTTTACTTCGTTTTTTTCATAATCGACAATATTCAGGATAACCTTTGTCGAATCTTTTCGGGTAAAAAAGATGATTTCCTTTTTACTGTCTCCGGAAATGTCGGCACATAAAATACTGAAATACGGATTTACAAAGCGACCTGAAGTATTGGTTTGACCTTTATGAGCCGGATCGAACACTTTACAATAAACATCTCCGGTTTCGTGATCTCCAAAATAGATCTTATCACTGTTCCCATCTCCGTTTAAATCCTCATAAAACAAATTTGTATAAGAGTGTAATGCAACAGGTCCCTCCACAATTATTTCATATTTTTCAATTAAATAATGCAAAAGAAATGCAAAAGGCAGGGTTAGCAGAAAGGCCAGGGTGGCATTGTGTATTAATATCTTTTTTATTCGTTTCACAGGCATTAGGTTCAGCGGATTGCATCAGTAAAACCTTTTACATACAGTCTGGAATATTTAAGGTCAATCTCCAGGTCATTACTGGATAATGTAACCGATTTTCTTTTCCGGTCAACTTTACGTAAATACTGCAGGTTAATGATTATACCATCTCTTTGCGGCGTTTCAAGATCCCAAAAAACAAGGTCGGATTTTTCTGACCTGATCAGGTCGATGGTTTTTAAAGGATTGGTTTCCGAGGCTAAAACTTCAATACCTGCATGCTGACATACAATCGTCAATTGCTGAATGGCATGAATTTCATCATCAATAATAACGGCATTGGTGGCAACGGTCATGGTGTTCCGGTTAAATCTTTCCATAAATCTAATAAAAGAAATCAATACTGTTCGACTAAATTAGAAAAGATTCCTCGCTACGCATCGGAATGACAGGTTTATGGAGGCTTTTGCTTCTGGTAGGGTTGGTTTGCGGCTTTTCCGCCAACCAGCCCTACCAGAAGCCTTTTCAAACCTAACTGATTGTCATTCTGAACGAAATGTAATGGAGTGAAGAATCTTTTTTATAAGATCCATTTAGACGGATACTACTGAAAAGCCCAATCTGCTTTAATCTACTGTCGAATAGGCGGTTAGAAACCGTCAGTCCCAAATAAAAAAGCCGGACTGTAAAACAATCCGGCTTTTTAATATAGTAAAGAAAAACTCTATTCTTCTTTCTTTTCTTCCTCAGCTGAATCTTCAGCTTTCGGCTCTTCTGTAGTTTCTTCCGCTTTAACTTCAGTTTCGGCAGCTGCTTCAGTTGCAGGTGCTTCTTCTTCGGCTTTTACTTCTTCCACAACTTCAGCTTCTGCAACTGGGGCATCAGCTTCAGCAACAGGTGCAGTAGTTTTAGCTCCACCACGACGCGAACGACGTTTTTTCGGTGCAGCCTTTTCTTCCTTGGCAGCCATCATTGCTTCGTTGTAGTCAACAAGCTCGATAATACACATGTCGGCATTGTCACCCAAACGGTTACCGGTTTTAAGAATGCGAGTGTATCCTCCAGGACGATCAGCTACTTTGCCAGCCACTTCACGGAATAATTCCGATACAGCTTCTTTGTCTTGCAAGTAACTAAATACAACCCTGCGCGAGTGTGTAGTATCATCTTTTGCTTTAGTAATTAGCGGTTCAACATACATACGCAAAGCTTTCGCTTTAGCAACAGTAGTTGAAATTCTCTTATGCGCGATAAGAGAACTTGCCATATTTGCCAACATCGCTTTACGATGCGGGGCTGTACGGCCTAAATGATTAAATTTCTTATTATGTCTCATTGCCTTTTACTCCTTATCAAGTTTATATTTGGAAATATCCATCCCAAAATTCAGCCCCATGTTATCCAAAAGGTCATCCAATTCTGTCAACGACTTTTTACCAAAGTTTCTGAATTTAAGCAGATCGTTTCTGTTGTAAGTTACCAAATCGCCCAATGTATCTACATCGGCAGCCTTCAAACAGTTCAATGCGCGAACTGAAAGATCCATGTCTACCAATTTGGTTTTTAACAACTGACGCATGTGAAGTACTTCCTCGTCGAACTCTTCGTTTGCAAATTTCTCATCGGTGTCCAGAGTAATCTTTTCATCAGAGAATAGCATGAAGTGATAGATCAGAATTTTAGCTGCTTCTTTCAATGCATCTTTCGGGTGAATGGAACCGTCGGTTGAAATGTTGAAAACCAATTTTTCATAGTCGGTTTTCTGCTCAACACGGTAATTTTCAACAGCGTATTTTACTTTCTTAATAGGAGTAAAAATTGAATCGACAGGAATTACACCAAACTCTTCTTCAACGGGTCTATTCTCAACCGAAGGAACGTATCCACGTCCTTTGTTGATTGTAAGTTCCATTTGAATTTTAACATCCGGCTCCATTCTGCATATCACCAATTCCGGGTTAAGCACACGGAAACCGGTCATAAACTTATTGATATCGCCGGCAGTTAATTCTTCCTGTCCGGTAATTGTAATCGAAACTTTTTCACTGTCAAAATCTTCCACCTCGTTTTTAAATCGAACCTGCTTCAGATTAAGGATAATATCAGTTACATCTTCAATAACACCTTTAATCGTAGAAAACTCATGGTCAACACCTTCTATTTTAACAGTAGTAATTGCATAACCTTCCAACGACGATAACAGAATTCGACGCAGTGCATTACCGATCGTAATACCGTATCCCGGTTCTAAGGGACGAAACTCGAATTGTCCGAATTTGTCATCGGATTCTAACATTATCACCTTGTCAGGCTTTTGGAATGCTAATATTGCCATAATATTCTAAGTAATTTTATTATTTTGAATACAACTCTACGATTAGTTGCTCTTTGATGTTTTCTGGAATCTCCTCACGCTCAGGACGATTTAAGAATTTTCCGGTCATTAAATCACCGTTCCATTCTAACCACTCGTAATGCGAGCTTCTGCGAGCATGCAATGAGCTGGTAATTTCTTCCAACGATTTTGATTTCTCGCGAACGCCAACAACGTCGCCAGGTTTAACCGAGTAAGAAGGAATGTTTACTACATCTCCATTAACTGTAATATGTTTGTGTGTGACAAACTGTCGTGCTGCAGCACGTGTTTTCGCTATACCCATGCGGAAAACCACATTGTCCAACCTCGATTCGAGTAATTGTAACAATACTTCACCGGTTACACCTTTAGCAGCCGAAGCTTTTTTAAAGAGTCCACGGAATTGTTTTTCCAAAATACCATAAGTATATTTTGCTTTTTGCTTTTCTTTCAACTGAAGCCCGTATTCCGATTTTTTTCTTCTTTTGGAAGTTAAACCGTGCATACCCGGAGGGTAGTTTTTGGCTTCAAATGCTTTATCCGGTCCGAAAATCGGTTCACCGAATTTACGCGCTATCTTAGATTTTGGTCCTCTATATCTTGCCATTTCCTTTTCGTTTTAAAAATTAAACACGTCTTCTTTTAGCTGGTCTGCAACCGTTGTGCGGAAGTGGAGTCACATCAACAATTTCAGTGACCTGGATACCAATGGTAGCCAAAGCTCTGATTGCCGATTCGCGACCGTTACCAGGTCCTTTAACGTATACTTTAACTTTACGAAGTCCAAGGTCGTAAGCCGTTTTAGCACACTCTTCCGATGCAACCTGAGCTGCATAAGGAGTGTTCTTTTTAGAACCGCGGAATCCTTTTTTCCCTGCCGACGACCAGGAAATTACTTCCCCGTTCATGTTCGTCAGCGTAATAATGATATTGTTGAAAGATGAGTGAATGTGAGCCATACCATTGGCCTCAACCACCACTGTTCTCTTTCTACTTGATCCTGTCTTTTTTGCCATAATTCAAATTCCTTATTTAGTGGCCATTTTCTTATTAGCAACAGTTTTACGTTTCCCTTTACGGGTACGAGCATTGTTCTTAGTACTTTGTCCGCGAACAGGCATGCCAATACGATGACGGATGCCACGGTAACAACCAATATCCATTAGTCGTTTAATGTTCATTTGAACTTCAGAACGTAATTCACCTTCAACTTTAAAGTTGTCGCCGATTACTCCACGAATAGCTGCAAACTGTTCGTCGTTCCAATCTTGTACTTTCATGTCCTTGTCAACTCCGGCTTCTTCCAGAATTGTAACAGCCCTGCTGCGACCAATACCATAAATATAGGTAAGAGCTATCTCACCTCTCTTATTATTTGGAATATCAACACCTACAATACGTGCCATAAATTTAATTTTAACAGATTAACCCTACCCTTGACGTTGTTTAAACTTTGGGTTCTTTTTATTAATCACATACAAACGTCCTTTCCTGCGTATAATTTTGCAGTCATCGCTACGTTTTTTAACTGAAACACGAGTTTTCATTTTTTTACTCTTTAGTTTTTATATCTAAATGTAATTCTACCTTTAGTTAAATCATAAGGAGACATCTCAACTTTTACTTTATCCCCTGGCAAAATTTTAATATAATGCATTCTCATTTTACCCGATATGTGACCGGTAATAATGTGGCCATTTTCCAATTCTACTCGAAACATAGCGTTCGATAATGCTTCTACAATTGTTCCATCTTGTTCTATGGAAGGTACTTTTGCCATAAAAAACTCTTTTACAAATTTTTAAATAAAGTTTAAACTAAAATTTTCTCTCTACAATTTATTTACATTCCCCCACCCGGACGACCTTTAATACGACCCGATTTCATCAAGCCGTCGTAATGGCGCATTAACAGGTGACTTTCAATCTGTTGTAAGGTATCTAACACTACACCCACCAGGATCAGCAAGGAAGTACCACCGTAGAACAAGGCGAACGATTGCTGAATTCCCATCATCATGGCAAATGCCGGAAGAATAGTTACCAAACCCAGGAAAATAGATCCGGGCAAGGTAATTCTTGACATCACAGTATCAAGGAATTCAACCGTTTTCTTTCCTGGTTTTACACCAGGAATAAAACCACCGTTTTTCTTCATATCCTCTGCCATTTGGGTAGGGTTAATAGTAATAGCCGTGTAAAAATAGGTAAAAGCTACCACTAATAAAAATTGTGTTAAATTGTACCAAAATCCGGTGATGTTTGACAAAGCAGCCGCCACACCACGAAGATTTTCAGAATTAGCAACACCAACAATGGTAATTGGCACCATCATAATTGCCTGGGCAAAGATGATAGGCATTACACCTGCAGCGTTGACTTTAAGAGGAATGTACTGACGTACTCCACCGTATTGTTTGTTACCCACAATTCGTTTCGCATATTGTACAGGTATCCTGCGGGTTCCTTGAACCAGCGCAATGGATGCCATAAATACGATGAACAGAATAACAAACTCCAGAAGGAACATAACAAGACCGCCTCCATTGACACGTGCTCCAAATTCCTGGACCACCGACATGGGAAGACGAGCAATAATACCAATCATAATAATCAGCGATATACCATTACCGATTCCTTTATCGGTAATACGTTCTCCTAACCAAAGTACGAACATCGATCCGGCCGTTAATATTACAATTGAAGGAGCATTAAACCATATTCCTTTCATTGCAAATGCCGTATCGGGCAACTGAAAATGTAAATTAGTAAGATATGCTGATGCCTGAGGAATCAGAATAATCACTGTTAAATAGCGAGTAATCTGATTTATTTTCCTTCTTCCTGACTCTCCTTCCTTCTGCAACCTCTGGAAGTAGGGAACTGCGATACCCATTAACTGGATAACGATTGAGGCAGAAATATATGGCATAATCCCTAAAGCAAAGACCGAAGCTTGAGCAAAGGCACCGCCCGAGAACATGTTAATCAAACCCAGCAAACCGTCAGATGTTTGATTCTGCAGGTTTTGTAACTGAGCCGGATCAATTCCGGGTAAAGAAACAAAGGAGCCTAACCTGTAAATTAACAGGAAAAACAACGTTGTTCCAATTCTGAACCTAAGATCTTCAATCTTATAAATATTCTTTAGAGTTTCAATAAATCGTTTCATTACGGTTTAAAGTATTTCGGTTGTTCCTTCTAATTTTTCTATTGCTTCTTTTGCGCTTTTTGAAAATGCGTTGGCTTTAACTTCTAATTTTTTAGTTAAAGTACCACCACCAAGAATTTTAATTCTGTCGTTTTTCGACGCAATACCTGCTTCTACCAATGATTCTTTATCGATAACAGTAAGGTTATTCTTAGCGGCAACATTCTCTAAAACATCCAGGTTGATTGCTTTGTATTCAACACGGTTGATGTTTTTGAATCCCATTTTAGGAACCACACGCTGCAAAGGCATTTGACCACCTTCGAAACCGATTTTCCTCGAATAACCTGAACGTGATTTTTGACCTTTATGACCACGAGTTGATGTACCACCACGGCCTGAACCTTGTCCACGCCCGATACGTTTCGTTGTCTTGGTCGATCCTTCAGCAGGTTGTAAATTACTTAAATTCATAATATTCACTTATTTGAAATATTAATTCACTTCTTCAACACTAATTAAATGCCTCATTTTGTTAACCATGCCAACAATCTGAGGAGTAGCTTCGTGCTCAACAGGAGTGTTAAGTTTTTTTAAACCTAACGCTTCCAAAGTTGCTTTTTGGCGCTTTGTAGAACCAATGCTACTTTTTACTTGAGTAATTCTGAGTTTCGCCATAGTGCTTATCCTTTAAAAACTTTTTGTAATGAAACACCTCTGTGCTCGGCCACCATGTTTGCGTCACGCAACTCAAGTAAAGCAGCCATTGTTGCTTTTACCAAGTTGTGTGGGTTTGATGAACCTTTTGATTTTGCCAGGATGTCGTGAATACCAACACTCTCCAACACTGCACGCATCGCACCACCGGCCTTAACACCGGTACCCGAAGAAGCAGGTTTTAAAAGTACATTGGCTCCACCAAATTTGGCAATTTGCTCATGAGGAATAGTTCCGTTAATTACCGGTATTTTAACCAGGTTCTTTTTAGCTGCGTCAACGCCTTTTGCAATTGCAGTAGTTACTTCACTTGCTTTACCAAGACCCCAACCTACAATTCCATCCTCGTTACCTACAATAACAATGGCAGAGAAACTGAAAGTACGTCCACCTTTTGTTACTTTGGTTACACGGTTAATGGCTACCACCCTGTCTTTTAATTCCAGATCGCTGGTTTTTACTTTATTGCTAATTTTCGCCATAATTTATTAGAATTTAAGGCCACCTTCGCGGGCAGCGTCAGCTAATTGTTTAATTCTTCCGTGGTATAAATAACCACCTCTATCGAATACAACTTCGGTGAAACCCGCAGCCAAAGCTTTTTCGGCCACTGCTTTACCAACCATTGCAGCTTTTTCAGTCTTACTTCCTTCAGTACCCGCAATTGCTTTGTCTGAAGAAGAAGCAGCTAATAAAGTTGTTCCTTGTACATCGTCGATCAGCTGAGCATAAATTTGCTTATTACTTCTGTATATACTCAATCTTGGACGCTCTGCTGTGCCTGAAACAACTGTGCGAACACGGCTTTTAATCCTTGCGCGCCTTTGAAATTTTGTTAATGCCATAATAATTAATCTTTTAAAAAATTATTTTGCAGCGGCTTTACCAGCTTTACGCCTCAATTCTTCGCCAACAAACTTAATACCTTTTCCTTTGTAAGGTTCAGGTTTACGGAATGATCTGATTTTTGCAGCAACCTGTCCAATTAATTGTTTATCGTGGCTCTTAAGAGTTACGATAGGGTTACTACGCTTATCTGATACTGCTTCAACTTTAACCTCAGAAGGAAGTTGTAAGTAAGTGTGGTGAGCAAAACCCAATACAAGGTCTAATACATTACCGGGCAATACTTCGGCACGATAACCAACACCAACTAATTCTAACTTAACTTCATATCCTTTGGAAACACCTTCAACCATATTGTTTACCAAAGAACGATACAGTCCGTGCATTGATTTTTGGCGTTTTGTTTCGCCAGTTCTGCTTACATTGATGGTGCCATCTTCAATGGCAACTTCAATGTCAGAATCAACTTGCTGTGTCAATTCTCCAAGAGGTCCTTTAACGCTAACAACGTTATTGTCGCTAACTTTAACTTCTACTCCTGCAGGAATTGAAATGGGTAATTTACCTATTCTTGACATGACTGTTCCTCCTTATTAATATACGTAACATAAAACTTCTCCACCTACGTTAAGCTCGCGAGCTTCTTTATCGGTAATAACACCTTTTGAGGTGGAGAGAATTGCTATGCCTAAACCATTAAGTACGCGTGGAATATTGGTTGAATCACAATATTTACGCAATCCTGGTTTACTGATTCGTTCTAACGATTTTATTGCAGATACCTTCGTTTCGGCATTATATTTTAATGCAATCTTGATGTTTCCCTGCTGATTTTCCGTTTCTTCGAATTTATAGTTCAGGATATAACCTTTGTCTTTCAACAATTTGGTCATTTCCTTCTTCAAATTTGAAGCTGGAATATCAACTACACGGTGTTTCGCCATGATTGCATTTCTTACCCTTGTCAGATAATCTGCTATTGGATCTGTTACTTTACTCATTATTCAAGTTCTTTTAACGATTACCAACTTGCCTTTTTAACTCCGGGGATTAAGCCGTTAGAGGCCATTTCCCTAAAATTAATCCTGCTGATTCCGAATTGACGCATATATCCTTTCGGACGTCCGGTTAGTTTACAACGGTTGTGTAAACGTACTTTCGACGAGTTTTTAGGAAGTTTTTGCAAACCTACCCAATCGCCTTCTTCTTTCAGCTGGGCCCGTTTTTCGGCGTATTTCTCAACTAATTTTGCACGTTTTACTTCGCGTGCTTTCATTGATTCTTTAGCCATTACTAGTTCTTTTTAACGTTTTTAAATGGTAAACCTA
>JBFEWU010000126.1:0-11824 GCA_041546215.1 Draconibacterium sp.
CAATGCTGGCCAACCAGAAAATGGAATGGGCCAATATTTTAGTTCGTTTATTGAGAAATCGTTGCTGCATTAAAAAATACCTGCTATAAAAACAGCTTAAAGGTATAATAAATTCATTTGAGGCAGACAGGGACGAAACAAAAAAACCGACCTGGTTCTGATATTATTGGGCACCATATTTACCGAAAATGCGTTTATGGTTGTAAGACCTTAGTTCGGAGTATATATTTACAGCACTTTCTTAGAAATTATCCTATTTTTGAAAGGTAAACACATAAATAATACACAAAACATTGGATTAATTACCAGGATTAATGAAATCGCATCCCATATTAATACATACACATTTTCATAATAAACGCACAGGTGTCACCCGAAGTATAGAAAATGTATTTCCATTTTTTCAGAAGGATTTTGATACTTATATTTTTGGGTATGGAGTGGAAGGACGCAGGATTTCGTTGGTAAAAATGCTAAAATTGGTTTTTTCGAAACGTTCTTTCATCTTGCATTGCCATAGGAACAATGAAATATTGTTAGCACTTTTCTTTCGCTTGCTTGGAGGTAATTTTAAACTAATTTCAACCCGTCATGCTGAAACCAAACCATCAGTGGTGACAGAATATTTACTGAAAAAATCAGACCATGTGGTTGCTTTAACGAAAAGTATGTCTGACGATTTGTCCATTCCTTCTGTGGTAATCGGACACGGTGTTGATCAGAAGGTATTTAAACCACAAAGCCTGGTGGTGCGTAAAGAAGTTTCTCAAAAGCATATTCTTTCCTGTGCAGGACGAGTACGTGAAGCAAAAGGGCAAAAGTTATTATTGGAAGTTGTGGCACCCCTTTTGCCAAATCATAAAGATTGGGCCTTGGCAATAATTGGGAAGGTCGATGATTCTGCCTTCTTAAAAGAGTTAAAAGCAATTGTCGCTGAATATTCCATTGAAAAGCAGGTGTATTTAATTCCGGAAACACCTGAAATCGTTTCCTTTTATCAAGCCTCACACTCGGTTGTTGTACCATCGTTTACCGAAGGATTTTCCCTGGTATGTGCCGAAGCCATGTCGTGTGCCTGTAATGTTTTGGCTTCACGAGGAGTGGGAGTGCATTCTGAAATAATTACAGAAAATAAGACCGGATATTTATTTGATGTTGAGAATAGGGGGGAACTGGAAGGTCTGTTGTCCAAACTTTTTAAAGGAGAACTTAAACATTTGGGAGAAGCGGCACAAAAGGAAGTTTCTGAAAAATGGAGTTCGAAAATAGAAGCCTGCAATTTGATGAAACTATATTCATCAAGCATATAGTTAAGGCGAGTTCGATAACTTATGTTGAGCATACATAAGTTACATTCCATGATCATTTTTAGCAGATATTGACAGATTTAAAAAACACAGCAAATTTTATGGAAAAATCGCGTACTTAATTACCTTTGCTTCTGCTATAATGAATAAAAAATATGGCTATGAGCGATACTGTACAAACAGAAAAGGAATTCTCGATTGACATGATCCCGGAACCGGAGAACGTGGAGGAGATTATATATTCGTTAATGGTTAATCCTAATTTATCAACGATTAATTACTTTAACGATTTCAGTGAACAAAATATTTCTCCCGATTCCATTGGGAATAGCGATACTGATGAGACCGGCTTGTTCGATCTCGATAGTAACGGAACCAAAATGGCAATGAGTACACATGCCTTTCATCATCATTTAGAAAGCGATCCGCAAAAAGCAACCGAGATATTAATTTCGAGAGCTACCCGTAAAATGCTTTGTTTTGGTGCGGCACCAACAGCAATAAGTGCGTTTTTATACCACATTAATTTTGCCGATCCCAATGGATATTTAATTGCGTCGGGAGCAAAAAAAGGCCTGGAAAATGCAGCCAAAAAATTTAATCTGAAAATTTCGGATCGCAAAATTCGTTTCGATCATTTTTCGAAACATGGCCCTGTGCCGCCAACAATTATCATAAGTATGATGGCCCAGGTTGCGGATGAGAAGAAACTCACTACACATACATTTAAGCAAAAGGGCAACCATATATTTTTAATTGGAAGAACCCAGGATGACATTAATTCATCGGAATACCTGGAGTTTTTCCACGGAATTTCAGATGCCCCACTGCCTGCTTTTGATATCGAAGATGAAATGAAAATTCAGAAGGCACTGAAAGAATTAAATGCGAAAGGTTTAATTGAAAGTGCCAGTCCTGTTGGAAAAGGCGGACTTTTCTTCACTCTTTTGCGTGCCGCTATACCCAACGATCTGGGATTTGACATAACCACCGACGCCGAAACACGTTTAGATGCATTTTTGTTTGGTGAAGCCATGGGAAGAGTTATTGTGGGTGTAAATCCCGATAACGAAGAGGAATTTGTGGATGCAATGACCGAACTAAATTTACCTTTCTTTACGCTGGGTCATGTTACAAAAGGTGAAGTAAGGGTGGACGATGAATCATTGGGATATATTGATAAAATGACTGCAGGAGTTTAATGGCCCTTCCTTACAAGCAATCAACACAATCGAAGAAAGGACAGGTTGAAGAGATGTTTGATAATATCTCTCCAAAGTATGATGCATTAAATCATATTCTGTCGGTGAATATTGATAAGATCTGGCGCAAAAGGACAATTAAAAAGTTACGTCCTTATTCGCCCGTAACAATATTGGACATCGCCACCGGAACAGGTGATTTTGCTGTGGCCGCTTCGAAGTTGAGAGATGTGAATATTACCGGCATTGACATTTCCGAGGGAATGCTGAATGTGGGGCGTAAAAAGATTTTGAAGAAGAATCTGACCGGGAAAATCGATTTTTTAAAAGCGGATTCGGAAAATTTACCTTTCAACGATCATACTTTCGATGCTGCAATTGTTGGTTTTGGTGTGCGTAATTTTGAGCACCTGAACAAAGGTCTTTCAGAAATATTCCGGGTGATGAAACCAGGGGGTGTATTTTTTGTATTGGAGTTTTCGAAGCCTGTGGCAACACCTTTCAAGCAAATATACATGTTTTATTTTATGCGTATTTTACCGTTTATCGGGCGTTTAATTTCGAAAGACAGCAGTGCATATTCATATTTGCCCGAATCGGTGAATGAATTTCCCGACGGTGAAAGATTTTTGAGTATTTTAGCTGAGCTTGGATTTATAGAAAATAAATGCTTCAGGCAAACCTTTGGGATTGCTTCGATTTACGAAGCACACAAACCAGAGAAGTAAACTGGCAGACAATAATTTTCAAGTTTTATTGTTTTCATCTAAAGGAAATTACGGAAAAGTGAAGAAAGTTATAAGCTCAATAATATTCATTTTAGTGGTTGTATGCGCTTTGGGGCAAAAGCAGCGTGTTAACTATTTGACAACTTTCGACGATAAACTAATTCATTTTGGTTTTTCAATTGGTTTGAATACACTCGATTTTAATGTGGCCAATTATAATCCAATTGGCGAAAATCCTGATTTTATCCCTTATCCTGATGAAGGTGTATCCGATGGGAGCATAATCCGTTCTGATGTGGCCACTCTGATTCCGGGATTCACTGTGGGAATTATTTCCAGTTTACGCCTGGCAAAATCTTTTAATTTACGCTTTCAGCCGGGGCTGTCCTTCGGCGAAAGGCAACTGACGTATAACGTGCCGGTTAAAGACATAAATATTTACGAAGAAAATTTAACATTTTATTCCATAAAATCTACTTTTCTCGATTTTCCGTTGCTAATTAAATACAAGGCAAAACGGATTAACAACGACCGGCCTTATGTCATTTTTGGAGGTGCCTACAGGCAGGATATCTCACGAACAGCGCAGGAAGATTTAATAAAATTGAAAAATGGTGGCTTTTACGCTGAAGTTGGTGGTGGCTGGGATCATTATTTTCCGTTTTTCAGGTTCTCGGTGGAGGCAAAGTTTAGTTTTGGCTTAAACAATCAACTTGGAGATTTGCCCGCCGCCACGCAGCGTGCGTATTATTCGCAATCCATAAAAAATATACGATCGAAAATATTTACACTGGCTCTTAATTTTGAGTAAGCGGATTTACACTCCTCTTTTAAATTCGGAACAAATTATAGCTGTGGCCACCGCAACGTTTAACGATTCGGCCCTGGAAATGTGTGTCGATAAATTTGGAATACTGATGCGGTGATCAACCATTTCCTCCACTCCCTTTCTAATTCCATTTCCCTCATTGCCCATCACCAGTAATGCATTCTCGGGAAGGTTTTCACCGTAAATGTTCTGTCCATTCATAAATGCCCCAAAAATGGGCATGTTACTATTGTCGGCAATTGCCCTGACCCTGTCAAAATCACATTCAAAGTAATTCATACGATTAAAGGAGCCCATGCTCGCCTGAATAACCTTTGGATTGTACAGGTCGACCGTGTCGGTCGAGGCAAACATGCAGTCAATGCCAAACCAATCGCAGATACGAATTATAGTTCCCAGATTTCCTGGATCCTGAATTCCATCCAGAAAAACAGAAAGACCCGTATTAAGCTTTGCAGGCAATTCTTTTCTAAGCGGTATTCGACAAATGGCCATGCTGTTTTGAGGATTCTTCAGCAAACTGGCTTGTTTTAGCGCTTTGAACTCGACACGCGAAATGTGTTCTATATTCTTTGACTCTTTTTCAGATATGGGAGAGAAGTCGGGGGTAATTATCAACTCCTTTATTTTTAGTTTCGATTGAAGCACTTCGGAAACCATTTTATCGCCTTCAACCAAAAACAATCCTTCCTTCCATCTATATTTTTTTATGGCCAGCGATTTTATAAGTTTTATTGTATTTTTACCAATCATCGGGTTAAAAACAGTGTTGTTATATAATAATGAGAGTAAAGTTACTGTTTCTAAAAAAACTCTTGGTTATTTTGTTGAATAAAAGCAATTGGATTTGGTTCAGAAATATTATAGGAGAATGTTTTTCAGTCTTAGATGGGTAATTTTATTATCTGTACTATTACTTGCTTCTTGCTCACAAACCCGATTTGTAGTTGACGAAGATTATCTGTTGCACAAAGTAAAGTTAGAAGTTGATAATCCTGAAATCAACAAAGAGGAAGCGAAGTCCTTTATCCGGCAGAAAGAGAACTACAAAATTCTGGGATTCGTTAAATTCTACCTGCTGCTTTATAATATGTCGTCGAAAAAGAAGACTGACGATTGGTTAAAACGCATTGGAGAGGCGCCTCAATTGTACGACGAGGTTTTGGCCGGTCGTTCGGTTGAGCAACTGGATCAGTACATGGATTTGAAGGGGTATTACCGGGCAGGCATAAGCACAGAGGTCGAGTTCAATGAAAAAAAGCAAAAGGCAGAATTGAAGTTTACGGTAAAGACCGGTGAACAGTACAAAATTAAACGGATTGCGTATCACTTTGTAAATAATGAATTAGAGAAAATATTCAATGGAAGTTCAGTCTCCCGCGCACTCAGGGAAGGTGATCCTTTTGACTTTTATGAGCTGGAAAAACAGCAGAATAGGATTGTTGATTTATACAAAAATCACGGATATTTTTATTTCAATAAAAACCTCGTGCGTGGGAAAGCTGACACCAGTTTGTATGAAAAACAGGTTGTTCTTGACATGTTTGTGGGAGAGTTGGCAAGAGGGCAGTTGGATTCTTCTAAAATATTAAAACCCTTTTACCTAAACGATTTTTATTATTCAATAATGCCTGGGAATACTCCCGTTACGGCAACACGTGAAAATATTCAAACATTCTCGGATACTATTGAGTGGAATAATTCGCACCTGTATCTCACCGATTTAATAAAGTACCCGCCAAACCTATTTGATCGGACAAACCAAATGAGCAGTGGTGATTTATATAAAATTTCGGAAGTTGAAAATACGTTTAATGGATTTAACAGACTCCGGCAGTTTCGGTTTGTGGATATTCAATTTATGGAAACTTACCCGGAACAGGATTCGAATTTATTGGATTGTAATGTTCGGCTGGCCCCACTAAACAAACAGTCAACCTCGTTTGATATTGAAGGAACAAATACTTCAGGAAACCTTGGAGTGGCAGGTAATGTTTATTACCAACACCGTAATTTATTTAAGGGGGCAGAAGTTTTCCAGCTTAGATTTAAGGGAGCAGTTGAACGTTTGCACCGAAAAAAAGATGGGCAGTCGGAGTACTTTAATACCAGGGAAATGGGTGTGGAATCGAATTTAATCATTCCAAAATTACTTGGGCCGGGAAGATATATAAGCAGTTTTGAAAAATATTTACCAAAAACGGTTTTAAATGTTGGTTATAATTACCAGCGTCGGCCTGAATATACGCGCACAATTAATAATTTAACTTTCGGGTACGACTGGAAAAAAACTCAAAATGTAAGAAATTTATGGAACGTTTTGGATTTAAATGTAGTTAGGCTTTACGAATTTGATCCTGCATTTATAAATAACATCAAAGACCTGTATATAAAAAGTAGTTTTACCGACCATTTTATAATGGCCATGAATTACTCCAGAATATTCAATAATCAGCGGCTGAATTCAAACAAAAACTATACTTATTCCAGGTTTAATATTGAATCGGCGGGTAATTTTTTGTGGAGCTTATCGGAAATAATTGGGAAAAGTAAATACCATAAGATTGACACTGTAACCAATCAACCCATTGAGTATTACAAAATTTTAAATACACAATTTGCTCAGTATGTGAAAGGCGATATTGAATTGCGCAGGGGTATTTTAATTGATAAATATAATTCGGTTGTAGGTCGTGCATTTTTGGGCATTGGATTCCCGTATGGCAATTCAAGAGTTCTGCCTTTCGAAAAACAATATTTTTCAGGAGGCGCCAATGGCGTAAGAGCCTGGCAAGTACGGTCGCTGGGACCGGGCACCTACCGGGCACCTGCAGGAGCATATCCGAATCAATCGGGTGATATAAAAATAGAAGGAAATATTGAATATCGGTTTCGTTTATTGGGTTCTATGGAAGGAGCCCTTTTCCTGGATGTTGGAAATATATGGGCAATCAACAAAAATGACAACAGGGAGGGGGCTCTGTTTGAATTTGATAAGTTCTACAAGCAATTTGCAATTGGTACGGGAACCGGTCTTCGTTTCGATTTAAACTATTTTATTTTACGTGCAGATATGGGGATGAAACTGCGTGATCCATCAAATGAAGAAGGACATAGGTGGATTATTGGTGATCGCTCATTGACCGGTGATGACTTTGCTTTCTCCTTTGCCATTGGTTATCCTTTTTAAAATGTTGTCTTTTTATTGCCAACTGTTTTGTGGTGAATTATTTTTTTGCATTTTTGGGGCTCAATAAGTGAGAACTTGTAAGTAAATGCTCGCTTTTTATACTAAATAATTCAATTTTATGGCAAATCTTCCTTCTGATAATCGTGATTCCTTTAGTTCAAAGTTTGGAGTAATTGCTGCAGCAGCAGGTTCGGCAGTTGGTTTAGGCAATATTTGGCGGTTCCCGCTTGTTACTACCCAAAATGGCGGAGGGGCATTTTTAATGTTGTACATCAGCTTCATTCTTTTTATTGGAATACCAGTTATGCTATCGGAGTTTACCATCGGAAGAAGAGCGCAGTTGAATGCTTTTGGTTCCTTTAAGAAACTCTCACCCAAAACACCCTGGTATTTGGTTGGATTTCTGGGTATTTTGACGGCATTTGCAATTTTGGCTTTTTACAGTACAGTAGCCGGCTGGACTCTGGAATATTTGGTACAGGCCATTTCGGGCAAATTGCTTCATGTTGAAGATATGGAAAAAAACTTCGCCTATTTTAGTACACATGCTTATCGGCCTGTAATTTGGCAACTCGTTTTTATGGTTCTTACGGCTGTCGTGGTTTATGCAGGTATAAAAAAAGGAATTGAAAAATTCACCAAGATATTAATGCCGGTTTTGGTTGTTTTAATTGTTTTTGTTGTTATCAGGGCAGTAACATTGCCAGGGGCCGGCGAAGGAATCAAATACCTGTTCATTCCCGACTGGAGTGCGGTTAACTTCAAAACCGTTTTAATGGCACTTGGGCAGGCTGCATTTTCGCTGAGCATTGGAATGGGGACTTTAATAACATACGGTTCTTACATAAGGAAAGATAATAATTTGTTAAAAACATCAGCTCAAGTGGCATTTGCCGATACGGCCATTGCAATCCTATCAAGTTTAATGGTGATCCCTGCAATTTTCGCATTTTCGGCAGGCTCCATCAGTGAAATGTCACCCGGTCCGGGATTGGTATTCGAAGTATTGCCAAACGTATTTAAATCTATGCCGGGCGGAACAATTTTTGCAATCATTTTCTTTTTCTTGCTAAGTGTGGCAGCGCTTACATCAACCATTTCGGTTCTGGAAGTAGTAGTGGCATATCTGAAGGAGGAGTTGAAATTTTCAAGAACCAAAGCAACCATAATTGCATCGGCTTCAATTAGTGTTTTGGGTGTATTGGCTACTTTGTCGTTTGGAGCCCTGAGCGATTTTTCCCTCTTCGGACACACCATATTCGGCCTTTTAAATTATGCATCAGCAAACATCATGTTGACTTTTGGGGCCTTATTAATTGTCATATTCGTCGGATGGGTTTTGGGAAAATCATCATTCCTTGACGAAGTGAGCAACAAAGGTGTACTTCCCTCAGGGCTTATGAAAGTTGTGTTTTTTATTATCAGATACATCGCCCCAATTGCCATTGGAATTATTGCGGTTGCAGCATTGTTTATTGATGGTTTAACAGGATAAGATCTTAAAATATACCATTGAAAGCCGGTTATTTAGCCGGCTTTTTTTATTGTGTGTTTGAATTCGGAGATGAAAAGTGGTAAATTGGACTGATACTAAATTTTAACCATTCCCGAATACCATGCAAAACTCGTGGAAAAAAATAAGCAGGAAATTTCTTTCGTATCAGCGTTCTGATCGAAATGCCATAATTATTTTGGGAGCACTTATTTTGCTGTCGATTCTGATTAATATTCTGCTTGTGAACAGATCACCGGAATCAAATGCCGATTTTTCGGAAATAAAAAGATTAATTGAAGAATGGGAAAACACCGGCCAGGAAAGTAAAGAGACACAGATTTTATTTTCCTTCGATCCCAACCACATTTCAAAGCAAAAGCTGGATTCGCTTTCCATCCCTGATCGTGTAAAACGAAATATGTTAAGTTATCGCGAAGCAGGAGGTAAATATAAGACTGCGGCAGACTTGCGAAATATTTATGGGATGAATGATTCTGTTTTTGCTTTATTGAAGAGTTTCATTCGCATCAAAACGGAAAAAGTAATCATAAACCCGCCTGGAACTAATCATCATAATAAGCCAGCTTATTTCAATCCCAACCAGGCAAGCGGAGATGAACTTAAATTGTACGGATTTACTACCTTTCAGGCAAATAATTTACTGGCTTATCGAAAAAAAGGGGGCAGGTTTCGTCAGGCCGCTGATCTGTTAAAGATCTATGGTATTGATTCGGCTTTTTATAAAAGCATTGAGGATCACATTAAAATTGAAATGACCGCAGAAAAGGTGGCATCTGTTTCAGCCGTGGAGATTCGCATTGAATTAAATACGGCTGATTCGGCCAAACTGGTAAAACTAAGAGGTGTTGGACCCGTTTATGCCAAACGAATAATTAATTACAGGAATTTGTTGGGTGGCTTTTACTCAAAAGATCAACTGAAAGAGGTTTATGATTTTCCTGAAGAGACCTTTTTGGGCATACAGGACCATATTTACGTCGATACTCTAAAACTTCTGAAGTTAAGAATTAACTTTCTTGAATTCCCCGAACTGTTAAAACATCCCTATTTGGACATAAATGATGTTAAATTAATCGTGAATACACGGGAAAGTAGCGGAGCGTTTAAAAATATTTCTGAAGTAAAAATGATAAAAGGATTTGATTCTGAAACATTTAGTAAAATAAGTCCATATATTACCTGTCGTTAAAAAATCTAAATCTAAAAATATCACGTTGGAAATATGTTTTTTTTGCTTTAAATTTGATATACAATGAATAATTTCTAAATTTGCGCCTCAATTTTAAAAAGTAATTCCGATAGATATGATTATTATTCCGGTAAAAGAAGGCGAAAATATTGAAAGAGCTTTAAAAAGGTTCAAGAGGAAATTTGAAAAAACAGGTGTAATTAAAGAATTACGCGAGCGTCAAAAGTATACTAAACCTTCGATTAAAAGAAGGGAAGAGTTGAAAAAGGCAGCATACGTACAAGGTTTGCAACAGCAGGAAGACTAATTAATATTAGTGATTCCTGATTTATTTTGTGGAGATGGCCAATGAGTTATCAGGAATCGTTTATTAATTTTTTACGGTATGAGAAGAGATATTCTCCTCATACTGTGACGGCATATAGAAACGACCTCGATCAGTTTGTGGATTTTTGCACAGAAATGGTCGGGGATTTTGTTGTTAAAGAGGTGGATGCCAAACTGGTTCGTGCGTGGGTTGTTTCTTTGATGGAGAAAAACATAGCTCCCAGCTCGGTGAGCAGAAAAGTAACAGCAGTAAAATCTTTCTATAATTATTTAATGAAAGAGCTATGTGTTGAGAATAACCCTACTGCCAACATACCTCTTCCTAAGATTCGTAAAAAGTTACCAAATTTTGTTGAGGAAAAAAGTTTGTCGCATTTGCTTGACGGGGGTATTTTTGAAGAGAATTTCAAAGGCCTGCGCAATAAATTTATTATTGCCCTGCTTTATGGAACAGGAATTCGTTTAGCCGAGTTACGCGGATTGAAGGACAGCGATTTTGATACTCAGAACTATTCAATACGGGTTTTAGGTAAAAGACAAAAAGAAAGAGTAATTCCTTATCCCAGGGAAATCAACAAATTGTTTACTGAATACGTTATAAGAAGAAACAAGGAGCTAGGTTTTAAGTCTGAGTTTTTGTTGGTGACAGAAAAAGGGAAGCAGGTTTACGAAAAACTGGTTTACAGGATAGTGAAAAACAATTTGGCAAAAGTTACATCACTTGAGAAAAAGAGTCCGCATGTGTTGCGTCACACTTATGCCACGCACCTGTTAAATAAAGGTGCCGATTTAAACGCGGTAAAAGAACTATTGGGACATTCTAATCTTGCAGCTACACAGGTTTATACCCATACTACCTTCGAAAAGCTGCACGAAAGTTATAAACAAGCCCACCCACGAGGGGGTAAAAACGATTAATTATGGAAGTAAAAATTAATTCAGTGCATTTTAACGCCGATGAGAAGTTGGTGGATTTCGTGAACAAAAAAGTAAACAAATTGGATACTTTTTTCGACGGTATTATTAAGGCGGAAGTGATTTTAAAAGTTGCGAAGCCTGAAACAGCAAACAATAAGGTTGCTGAGTTAAAACTTTCGATTCCGGTTACTGGCTATTTATTTGCAAAGAAGCAGGCTGACAGCTTTGAAGAAGCTACTGATTTGGCCATTGATGCGATTAAAAAACAATTGGGTAAATACAAAGAAAAGTTAAAGACAAAATAAAAGCTAAAAATTGCTATTTTATTTTTAGGATTTTAAAATAATATTTTTACATTTGCAAACCCTTTTTAGGGGCGTTCTTGAAACAGCTGAATTTGAAGTGCTTTGAGCCGAAATCATGTGATTTTTCACCGCTTTGGAAGATTTTGATTAGGGGATAGTGAAGGAGGTATTTCGATGCATTTTTTTTGCAGAAAGTGAAAAATATGAGCGGTTGTTTCGAAAAAGATTGTAATTTTGCACGGCAATTTTTGCCAGATGACTATAAGCGGGAATAGCTCAGTTGATAGAGCATTAGCCTTCCAAGCTAAGGGTC
>JBFEWU010000334.1:0-5151 GCA_041546215.1 Draconibacterium sp.
ATGAAAATTAACAATTATAATGGAATGAAAAATAGTGTATTTGTTTTATTGCTGTTGTTGTCGACAACACTTTGTGGAGTTGATAAACCCGGCAAATTAAAGATGGGCGAGAAAGCCGTTTTAACCGATGTTAAAATGACAGAAGTGTCAGGTAAACAATGGTCACTGAACGATGTGAAAATGAAAAACGGATTGCTGGTGCTGTTTTCATGCAACCAGTGTCCCTTTGTTTTGCAATGGGAAGACCGTTTTAACGGTATTAAAGCCTGGGCCGATGAGAATGAAGTTGGAATGATTGTACTTAACTCGAATTACCAGAAGCGGAATGGCGATGATTCGTTTGAAGCTATGCAGGCAAAGGCAAAAGATAAAGGATACAGATTTTACTACGTCCTTGATAAGGAAAGCCGGATTGCCAATGCATTTGGTGGTCAAACTACACCACATGCCTTTCTCTTTGACGGTGATTTTAAACTCGCATACAAGGGGGCTATCGATGATAATTATAAAAGTGCCGGGGAAGTTTCTCAAGCTTATTTAAAGGATGCCATAGCAAGTATAGGTGCCGGAGAAAAGGTGATAATTGCCGAAACAAAGCCCCTGGGCTGTGGAATTAAACGAAAGCTGGATTAGGAAATTCAGTTCTGCTGCAAAGCCGATCATTTTTCGAAGAAGCTAAAGTTGACCTTACCGTAAGTTCTGATTTCCTTAAAATTGGGATGCGAAGCAAATGCATATTCTTTTGGATGTTCAAGTATGAAAACTCCTTCGGGAGCTAAAAGATCGGTCTCCAGCACTGCATCCGGAATTTCACTAAAACGAGGCAAATCAAAAGGCGGATCGGCAAATATAATGTTGAATGTTTCGGGGGTCTTCTTCACAAATTTGAAAACATCGGCTTTAAAAACTTTAATGTTTTCAATTTTCAGTGTTTCAATAACTTCAAGAATAAATTTGTAGTGGCTAAAATGGCTTTCAACCAGGGTGGCATTTATGCAACCGCGACTTATAAATTCGTATCCGATACTTCCTGTCCCTGAAAAAAGATCGAGTACCCTTTTCGTCGAAAAGTCATAGCGATTTTCGAGAATATTAAAAAGTCCTTCTTTGGCAATATCCGTTGTAGGACGCGCCTTGAACTTTTTATTTGGCCTGAAGATTCTTCCTCCGTATTTCCCTCCAATTATTCTCATAAGCTACAAAAAATGCAAAATGTTTTCTGTTACCACATGATCAGGTAACCTGGTTTCACGGATCATTAGTTTTTCAATTGAGGCAAATTGCTTATGTAAATTCTTTTCTGTTTCGCCTATGTAGCCCGACTTTCCGGCATAATCAAGTACCGTACTTTTGCTTTCAATACCCAGCTGTTTAAGGGCTGTTAAAACAAAGTACACAACATCGTTGGCATGGTTTATTTTAAAGTTATTGGCCAATAAAACCGTGGATCCATCAGTCAGAATAAAGTATAAGTCTTTGTTGCTGAATAGCAAAGTCAGCTTGATTTGGTCTTCTTGGTCCAGGTTGTGATGAATCAATGATTTGACGGGATGTGTAATTTCACATTCACCAACGGTTTCGTTTATGGTTTCCACAAAATCTTCGGGAAGCGCAAACAATAGGGTCGCATCTATCTTTTTTACCAGGTTTTCTGCAAATTTAAACCGATCACCATCTTTGAATAAAATATGGATCACCTCCTCCTTTAATTCATTGGAGTGATAATTTTTGGGAACCAGTGTGAATATCTCACTAAATACGATTATCCTTATTTTCTGAAAAGTTCTTTGCAGAATAGTTTCTGATTGGAACCATTCTTTAAATCGACGGGAAATAAGTTTATTACTACTTATTTTTAACGGCGTGTTTTTAAAAGCCAAAACCTTGCTCTCGCCCGGATCCAGCACAGAAAAAGAAAATCCATTCAGGCTTACCTGAATGGATAATATATATTCGAATGTATTTTCTAAATCTAATGATTCTTCAAAAAACTCATGCATGAGAACTATTTCTCCCAGTTACCTGCGTTATTTGTGGTTTCAACAAGCGATCCCACTCTTAGTCCAGGATACTTGTCGTTGGTCCTTCTTGAGTCGTTCAGGTTAATTACCAACTGCCTGTCGAGGCCGCGAAGGATTACATTGTTATGTGCTTTTGCTTCGAACACTGGTACCTTTATTCCAGAACCAGTGGTAATAATCGTTTGTCCTAAGTGAAATTCAGTCGGCTCTCCGGGAACAGGGACATAACGTAAGCTTTGAGGATCGTAGTTTCCACCAAATAAAGCATCCACAACACTTTCCTTGATGGTGTCACGAATAATTAAGCCCATCTCGATTGCTTTCTTTTCATTTATCTTGGCCTCAATCATACTGTCAGTTAATTCTCCAATTGCCCGTACATTTCGAACTGAGTCGTATTGTACAAAACTGATTAATGTATCCCAACTGCCGCTAAATTCGCCATATACATCTTTGTATGCTAACTGAGCTTTACGTATATCTTTCAATTTCGCAACGGTTGCGTCGTAGCGTGCATCTTTTGCTTTCCCAAATTCGATTGGTCGCTGAATACTTTGGTAAATAAAGTATGTTAGTGCAACAGCGGCGATAAATAGTAAAATCTGAATTACGGTTCTCATTTTTATTTTTTTATAAGTTCATTTTCGTTTGCCTGCAAATTTAAAAAAAAAAATAAATTAGCTTCCTTTACAGAAAGTTATTTTAGCCTGTATGATCAAAAATCATTTAAAAGCCATCCTAAGCGAGAAATTGCCCTTTTCACCAACCTCCTGCCAATCTCGTTTAATCGAGGTTTTATCGGCTTACATAAGCTCAAACGAACCCGACGAGATAATGTTGGTAAAAGGCTATGCGGGAACGGGAAAGACAACCATGATTTTTTCTCTTACACAGGCTTTGCTATCCTTCAAAATTCGTTCCATTTTAATGGCCCCCACTGGTCGGGCGGCTAAAGTTATGTCGGGATACTCCGGTATGCCTGCGTTTACTATTCATAAAAAAATATACCGGCAAAAATCTTCGTCCGATGGAATGGGGAAATTTGTGTTGAATAAAAATTTATATAAAAATACCTATTTCATTGTAGACGAAGCTTCAATGATTTCGAACGAATTGAGCGAAAATTCAGTTTTTGGGAGTGGCAGGGTACTCGACGATTTACTTGAATTTGTGTATTCGGGAGAAAATTGCCGTTTGGTTTTGGTTGGCGATACAGCTCAGTTACCGCCTGTTGGTTTAAGCATTAGCCCGGCACTTGAAGCTTTTACACTCGAAACTTATGGTTTTAGCGTGAAAGAAGTGGAACTAACGGAGGTGGTTCGACAGGCAAAGGATTCAGGCATCCTGATGAATGCCACTGAAATCAGAAAATTGATTGGTGATGAATCAGGCAACTCCGGATTCTTTCCAATCCATACTCAGTCGGTCGATGACGTGGAAAAAATATCGGGTGCCGATTTAATCGAAAACATTTCATCATGCTACGACAAACATGGATTTTTTGATACAACAATCGTAACCCGATCCAATAAAAGAGCTAATCTTTACAACAAAGGAATCCGCGGGTCCATTCTGTACAAAGAAAATGAAATTGAGCGGGGTGACTTATTGATGGTGGTAAAGAATAATTATTTCTGGGCTGAAGGAGAAACTGACATGGAATTGGACTTTATAGCTAACGGGGATATTGCTGAAATAATCTCGATTTACAGCTACGAAGAATTGTATGGATTTCGTTTCGCCAATGTGAGTTTACGGTTTGTGGATTATGAAGATGTGGAGCTGGATTGCAAGATCTTTTTGGAAACATTGAGCATTGAAACGGCATCATTCCCTTACGAAAAAAACCGTGAACTTTATAAGGCCGTTGCGGAAGATTATGCCGATGAACGAAGCAAAAAGAAGCGCTGGGAAAAAATAAAAGCAAATCCGTACTTTAACGCTTTACAGGTAAAGTATGCGTATGCACTTACTTGCCACAAAGCCCAGGGTGGGCAGTGGAAAGCTGTTTTTGTCGACCATGGTTATTTAACCGAGGATATGCTTGACACTGAATATTACCGGTGGCTTTACACGGCATTTACACGTCCAACGGAGAAATTATACCTGGTAAACTTCGACAAAGGTTTTTTCGATGACAACGATTCGTTTATCTAAAATAAAAATAATGAAGAAATACCTGGGGCAATTCATATTTCTAATCTCACTTTTAGCAATTTCGTATTTCTATAATTACCACGAAATTATTTTTAAACGCCCACAATCGGTTCATAAGTGGCGCCAAAGCGATTGTGCTTCATTGGCGCTCAATTATTATCAAAACGGGATGAATTTCTTTCAACCTGAGACACATAACCTAACTTCTGATGGGGGAACAACTGGCAAGGCCAGTACCAGTGAAATACCAATTTTATATTACACGATAGCAGCATTGTACAAAGTATTTGGTTACCACGAGCTTATTTTCAGGTTGCTGAATACCCTGCTCTTTTTTCTTGGATTGTTTTACCTCTTTCGTTTGATAAAATACTTGCTTAACGATACGTTCTGGGCGATAGGTTTACCCATCTTGTTTTTTACATCACCGGTTTTGATTTTCTATGGAAATAATTTTTTAAGTAATTCTTCAGCACTGGCATTCTCAATTGCCGGATGGTATTATTTTTTGCGTTTTTACATGGAAGAGAAACAAAAGTGGTTTACAATTTCGGTTTTGTTTCTTTTGTTTGCAGCAGCCTTCAAAGTTACGGCTTTATTTAGCCTTTTTGCCATAGGTGGCATTTGCCTGCTTGAAACTCTGGGTGTGATTCATTTAAAAGCCAAGAGAAAATTATTTAACCGACCGGTTAGCCAGCTTCTTCTAATGGCGGGCGCAGTTGCAATTATTTTTGCCTGGGTACTTTATGCATATTATTACAACAAAAAGCACGACTGCACTTATTTCTCTACAACTATTTTTCCGGTTTGGATGATCGACCGGACTGAGATTTTTAAGGTTCTCGAAAATATTCGAAAGGTGTGGTGGCCACATTACTATCATTATTCAGTTTTCATTTTTCTGTTACTATGTTCTGTTTTTACAATCGTTTTTTACAAAAAGAATCTTAAGCTGCTGAATATTGCACTGATC
>JBFEWU010000254.1:0-7051 GCA_041546215.1 Draconibacterium sp.
CCAAAGGGAATGATGGGAAAATAGATGGGGAAATCTTCAAGCACCATATAAGCCGGACCGGTGATGATTTTTTCATTTGACACCACTTTGGCCTTTGTCAGGTGCAAATAAAAGTGCGGATGATCGGCATCACAGGTCGTATATTTAGCTTTCTCGGTTATAAAAACATCTTTGCCAATCTTTTTCGTTCTGTCGCTGTGAATATATCCTTCACCCTGTGACGAAACAACTTTAGTAATAAAAGCTTTTTCCGTATCGAAATTATAGCGCATGGTTTCCGACTCATACTCTTCCGATCCCTGCCTGAATATTGGCTTTTGTGTCATCTCCCCCGTGGAGTCAGGAATTCCTTCTGCATAAATCTCCTTCGTCTCCAGATCAAGTTCAATAAAATACGCTTCCAATTCAATGTTCTGATAAGAAACCTTGGCGTTGTTGTATAAGTATACCTTTTGTCCATCGATCGATACCACCATCGAATCCTGTGCGTCGTAATTGATCGGGGCAGTGATAAAGGGCTTATCTACCGAATCATTTACGATACTATCCTGCGGTACCAATTCTGAAAAAGTAGTGTCAGGCACATCATTCATTTTGAAAGTAGTGTCAGTGGGCACAGAGAACTTGTCAGGCAGCGTAACTGGTGTCTCCTGACCGAATAAAAAGAGGGGTAATAAAACAAATAAATATGTTGCGAATGTCTTGTACAAAATGTTTTCTGTGTTTCAAATCTACTTTGGCTCGACAAAAATATAAATATGGGCTATACTATTGCGATAATAAATGCAAAATAATTCTAATATTTATATTTTTAACTTGTATTAAGGATTGTGTTGTATGATTCCATGACTATTATGGCCCTATAGTATACTAAACAATGCTTATCATCAGTTTTATACGAACAGGATATTCAGGTTTAATTGCATGCTGAAAAAAGTCTTAACATATAGGTCTATATTGATATCTCTGGCATTATTTTTCGTTTTTGCAGAAGCAGCAAAGGCAAGGGAAAAAGACAATTCGAGAATTTCTGTTGTGGTTATCGATCCCGGCCATGGAGGAAAAGATCCGGGAGCCAACATAGGCCATGCGCGGGAAAAAGACATTGTTCTGGAGATAGCTCTAAATCTTGGAAAGACCATAAAACAAAACCACCCCGATATCGATGTTGTTTATACACGCACCAAAGATGTTTTTATTCCCTTACATAAACGAGCCGACATCGCCAACAAAAAAGAAGCCGATCTCTTTATTTCCATTCATGCAAATGCTGTTGATGCCAAATCGGTTCAAGGAACTGAAACTTTTGTTTTGGGATTACACCAAAATGAAGATAACCTGGAAGTAGCCAAAAAGGAGAATTCGGTCATTTTACTCGAGAATGACTATAATACAACATACGAAGGATTCGATCCGAATTTGCCTGAATCGTATATCATGTTTGAAACCATGCAGGAAGAATACCAGGGACAAAGCATTATGCTTGCGGCTAATATTCAGGATGAATTTCGCACGCATGCCCGACGAATTGACCGCAGTGTAAAAATGGGGGGATTCCTGGTTTTAAGAAGAACCACCATGCCAAGCGTTCTTGTGGAAACCGGATTTTTAAGCCATTGGAAAGAGCGAAGCTATTTGCTGAGCAAAGCGGGGCAAAACACATTGGCACAGGCAATTTACAGGGCTTTTTATTCCTACATGAAAGCAATTGAAGAAAAAAGCACTTTTAACCTTGTTACCGAAGAGGTAGCTACGGTGCCTCAAAAAAAAGAATTGGAGAGATCACCTGTTGAATCCAAACAGTCCACAAGCCATACACCTGTATTAAAAAAAGAAGACACGGAGGAAAATGCAAAACCTGATGTTTATTTTTCCGTTCAGATTATGGCGCTGAAAAAGAGACTCGAACCTACTCCCGAAAACTTTAAGGGTGAACCAAATGTATTTCGGGTGGAGGCTCCAACCATTAATCGCTACTTCTCAGGAAAATTTGAGACACTTGCCGAAGCCAATAACGAAAAACAAAGAATTCGCGGAAAGTATGAAAGGGCCTTTGTGGTTGCTTTCCAAAACAATGAGTTAATTTCTGTAAAAAAGGCAGTTGAGAACAAGTAAAAAAGTACTGTTTTACCTACTTTTGCATTAAATTATTGTATTTTTCAACCATGATGTTATCAAAATTTACACGGCTCGGAATTCTAATTGTGTTTTCATTAACCGTTTTAATATGGGGCTTAAGCTACCTGAAAGGAAATGATATTTTCAAAAAAAGCGATTATTATCACGTATACTACGACCGTGTTGATGGCCTTGAGAAATCAAATAAAGTATTATTAAACGGTTTTCAGGTCGGACAGGTTTCGGAAGTTACATTCGCACCGGATCATAGCGGACGATTAATTGTTTCATTTTCGGTGAATTCCGAATTCCGCATCCCGGTTAATTCAGTCGCCCGCATCGTAAGTAGCGATATTATGGGAACACGGTCCATAAAACTGATATTCAGCGAGGAAAAAGAATACTACCAAAACAACGATACGATACCGGGCGGTGTCGAAAGCGATCTTAAAGAACAGGTCAGCATGCAGGTGCTTCCGCTAAAGTCGAAAGCCGAAGAATTGCTGGGCACGATTGATTCGGCCATTACTGTTCTTACCGTAATTCTTAACGAAGATGCAAGAGATAATCTTAAGGAAAGCTTCCAGAATTTTAATCGGACAATGAATAACCTGGAAACCACCACAGCAGAACTTGAAGATTTAATAAGCACACAAAAAGATACGATCAAGAATATTATTGGCAACCTTAATGATTTAAGTACGGTATTTAAAAACAATGCCCAAAATATGGAAACGATAATGAGCAACCTGAGTTCGTTTAGCGATACGCTTTCAAATGTATCGGTTACTCCAATGCTTGCCAATTTGACTGAAGTATCCCACAAAATAAGCCTGACACTTGACAAGCTAAACAGCGATGAAAGTACGGCCGGATTATTACTGAATGATACCGAATTATACGAGGCGATTAATACCCTGGCTGAGAATATGGGATTTCTGGTGGGCGACATCCAACAAAATCCCAAACGATATCTTAAATTCTCAGCCATGGATTTTGGCAAAGAAGTATATATAAATACAAAGGATGACGCTTCCGGGAAAGATATTGTATTTAAGGTACATCTGGTGTCGACCAAAACAAAAGCAGATATTAACAGTGATGTATTCAAAGACTTAAAGGATGTTGAAGAATATTATTCAGGAGGAGTCTATTCATATTTAATTGGATCCACAAGTGTATTTACCGAGATTGAAAAAATTCATCAATCTGTACGGATGATTTTTCCGGAATCGACGGTTGTCGCTTTTAAAAACGGACGGTTAATAAAACTTGAAAAAGCACTTAAATCATTACGTTAATTTGCTAAATTTAATTGACATAAATCAACTATCAATAATTTAACCAACCACTACCTACCAGTTATGGTATTAACAATCAGTGCATTAAAAGGTAAGTACTGATAGTCAGGCAGTTACGAATATTGAAAAAAAATCGCACACTAAATAGCTGATAAAGAAAAGGATAAAAGAAAAGACAAAAATACAATAGAAAAGCGATTTTTTTTTAAACTTTTTTTTCGCAAATTTTGTTCTCGGAATACCACTAGGGAAATTTTTGTAGAACCTCATATCCAGCAATTCTAAATGAGCAACGAATATCAAACTGCATGGGATAAATGCCTAACCGTTATCAAAGATAATGTGCCTAGCAGTAGTTTTAAAACCTGGTTTGAACCTATTGAACCAGTAAAATTGGACAACCGAGTTTTAACGATCCAGGTGCCAAGTGCATTTTTTTATGAATACCTGGAAGAGCAGTTTATCGATATCTTACGAAAAACATTACGTATGGTATTGGGCAACGGTGCAAAACTCGAGTATAATGTTGTGGTTAGCAATAAAAACAGCCATGAACCATACACGGTTAGTTATCCAACCAATAACAATAATAAAATCCAAAACAAGCCACTTACCGTACCTTTAAAAGCAGACGAAAAAACAACCATAAGAAATCCGTTTATCATTCCCGGTATCCAGAAATTGCAAATTGATCCGCAGTTGAAACCCGATAATACATTCGAAAATTTTGTTGAGGGCGACTGTAATCGCTTAGCTCGAAGTGCAGGCTATGCTGTATCGCAAAATCCGGGCGGTACTGCTTTTAATCCGCTAATGATCTACGGGAATTCAGGATTGGGAAAAACGCACCTGGCGCAGGCTATCGGGATCGAAGTGAAAGAACATTTCCCCGACAAAGTTGTACTCTATGTAAACGCCAATAAATTTCAAACTCAATTTACCGAGGCTACACGTAATAATAATCGCAACGACTTTTTGCATTTCTATCAAATGGTTGATGTGCTTATTCTCGACGATGTCCACGAATTTGCAGGAAAAGAAAAGACCCAGGAAACTTTCTTCCACATTTTCAATCACCTGCACCAAATGGGCAAGCAGTTGATTTTAACTTCCGACAAGCCACCCATTGAGCTTAAGGGAATGGAGCAACGACTGTTATCGCGCTTCAAATGGGGCTTAACGGCCGACTTGCAAAAGCCCGATTTCGAAACCCGCATGGAAATCCTTCGTCGCAAAGTATATAAAGATGGCATTACGCTTTCGGAAGAGGTAATGGAATACATCGCCTCACACGTAACAAACAATGTTCGTGAACTGGAGGGTGCACTGGTTTCACTACTGGCGCAATCGATGCTGAACAAACGTGAAATCACACTCGAACTGGCTGCGAAGCTGATCAATAAACTGGTGAAAAATTCGAAACGCGAACTGTCGATCGAATATATCTCAAAAGTGGTTTGCGACTACTTTAACATGCCGGTTGATGCACTTCAGGCTAAAACAAGAAAAAGAGAAATTGTTCAGGCCCGTCAAATCGCCATGTACTTCTCGAAGAGCTTAACGAAATACTCGCTTGCCAGCATAGGTGCTCAAATTGGAAGTAAAGACCATGCAACGGTGCTTCACGCCTGTAAAACGGTGAATAACCTGAAGGACACGGATAAAAATTTCCGGCAATTTGTAGAAGACATTGAAAAGAAATTAAAAATGTAATAGCAAAGGCAGACTTTTTAGTCTGCCTTTTTTGTGAAAAAATGGCATACTTACTTCTCAGTATTGTTTCGTCCTCCATGATTTATGTTGTTTTTCGTGTTGCAAAAAATTACAATTGCAAGCTTTCAACTTTAATCACATACAACTATCTGTCAGCAACGCTATTAGGGATCGTACTGTTCAAACCATTTAATTCTGCCAACCTACAGCTTACCGCTAAGTGGATACCCTTTGCGATTTTACTGGGAGTCCTGTTTATAATCATGTTTTACCTGATCGGTAACTCCTCGCAGAAAGCCGGCATTACCGTAACAACGCTGGCCAACAAGCTCTCGCTGGTTTTTCCTGTATTGTTTTCTCTCCTTTATTTCCACGAACAAATCACAACCATAAAATACATTGGACTGGGGACTGCTTTTTTTGCTGTGACTTTGACGGTTTATAAAAAAGAAGTAACGAAAACAAACCTGCTTTTTATTGTCTTACCCGTCCTTATTTTCTTTGGAAGTGGATTGGTAGATTCAATTGTAAAATATGTACAGGCCGTCAAAATTTCTGACGAAGAATCAGCGCTGTACACCATCGTTGTTTTTTTTGTTGCCTTTGTTTGTGGAACAATAATCTCACTTACCAACAAAAACAAAACGTTCAAAATAAAATCCCCTACTCTGCTTTTGGGAATTTCGCTTGGTACCGCAAATTTCGGATCGTTGTTCTTCATTATTCGGGCATTAAACCATTCGAATATTGACAGTTCCCTTGTATTTGCCTTAAACAACATGTCGGTAGTTGCGTTAACCGCAATTGTGGGAAGACTAATTTTTCAAGAAAAGCTGAATAAAATTAATTTTGCAGGAATAGTACTGGCAATGATGAGCCTATATTTTTTATTATAATGAGCGACATTTATAAAACCATAGAACAGGCAAGTACCGGTTATTACAAGGACAAGGGCAGCAAATTCTATTCCTATGCCTATCCTCTGAAAAATGAAGACGAAGTAAAGGATATCATTTCCAGGTTAAAAAAGGAACACCACAGTGCCCGACACCATTGTTATGCCTGGCGCATTGGGACGGAAAAAATTCAAAGTCGCGCCAACGACGATGGCGAGCCTTCGTCAACCGCTGGCAAGCCCATCCTGGGGCAACTGCAAAGCTATGGGCTAACCAACATATTGGTTGTTGTAGTCCGGTATTTTGGAGGTACTCTGCTCGGGGTCAGCGGATTAATAAGTGCTTACAAAAATGCCACCATAAATGCCTTGAACGAGGCTGATATTCAGACAAAGATTATTGAAAATACGTTCGAATTAAGATTTGAGTATCCCCTGTTAAATCCGGTTATGAATATACTTAAAAAAGAGGCGCTTGATATTGTAAATACTGATTTTCAGGAAGCATGCAAACTGGTTTTTTCTGTGCGAAAAACAGAATCAGAAAAAGCAGTTAAAATTTTCAATGATTTGTATGGCGTTACAATTACTCAGCTGAATTAAGACAAACAAATGTTAATAAAATGCTAATAAGTACAGCCGGTAATTTTTAGAAAAAAATATATAAACAGACTACTTTTGATACCATGATGCAACAAGTGATATTCCCATCTACTTTTCTTTACCCAGGTTTTCACAACCTTAAAAAGAAGGTTCTTTTTCCCTTGAGTTGTATCATACGGTTTTTAAAAGCAATCGTATTTTTCCACAAAAAGGTAACTTTATTCAGGGTTATCGAAAACCAACATTTTACTTCCCGAAATGTTGGTTTTCTTTTTTTAAGGCAAACAATAACTAAAAATCAATATTTAAGGCAATGAAGAAGGATTTAATTTCGATTACAGATTTCACAAAAGAAGAATATCTGAGAATTATGGAACTGGCTGCTGATTTTGAAACAAATCCAAACCAGGAACTCTTAAAG
>JBFEWU010000561.1:0-2181 GCA_041546215.1 Draconibacterium sp.
CAAAATCATTTAGCCGAACTGATCCCGATCCTTCGACTGACGGAGAGGGATCTCGTGGGTTATATTCCCCGCATCTTGATGCGATAAAAAAATCAAGATACGATTGAGATACCTCGTCAGCTTGCTGCGAGGAGTTTCATTCACCGGTTTAACCTGCCTGCCTAAAATTTTAACTTCTAAAATGAAAATTCAAAAAACATTTTACTTTTGTATGAACAACCTTTGGAATAGTATCGTAAGCTGTAATAAATGGAATTGTTAGAACCTAAAGATGTTTTCAGCGATCGCCCATCCTTAATATCCAGTGGCGATTATTTCGCTAAAATATTAATGTACATCCTTCGTTTTGATAAACTGAATAAGCTTTACAGCCAGATTGCAGAAAAACAAGGCATAGACTTTATCGATGAATTAATCAAAACGCTGGAGTTCAACATCGAATTTGATGAGAAACAACTGGAGAAAATCCCCAAAGAAGGTCCACTGATCATAGTTGCCAATCATCCGCTGGGAGGATTTGATGGTTTGCTGTTGATAAAATATTTGTCGCAGGTTAGAAGTGATGTTAAAGTGCTGGGCAATTTTCTGCTTAAAAAAATTGAACCGGTTTCTGAATATTTTCTCGACGAGAATCCTTTCGATGCTTTGAATGAGAGCAGTCCTAATTTTGCCGGGTTAAAAGAAGCGGTTACACATCTGAAAAACAATGGTGTTTTGTGCCTGTTCCCGGCAATTAATTTAAATACAAAGGATAGTTTCGATAGTATCTCTGATCGTGTATGGCAATTCCCGGTGGTGAAATTTATAAAAAAAACACGCGTGCCGGTAGTGCCGGTCCTGTTCCAGGGTACCAATAGCCGTTTACTGCATTTGTTTGCTAAAATACACCCTTCATTAAAACATGCGCGCTTACCGTCCGAAATTTTAAGTAAAAGGCACAAAAATATTAAACTGCGCATAGGAAATGCAGTAAAGGTTGATCAGCAGGATAAAATATGTGATGTGTATCAGTTTGGCCGTTTTTTACGGGCTAAAACCTATGGCATGGGAACTGATATTGAAGTAAAACGATTTTTTAATTATAACCTGAAACCACGTGTAAAACCTGAAATGATAATTGATCCTGTTTCACCCGAAAAAATTTTAAAAGAGCTTCAGTTTTTGCAAGCTGATTACACCCTTTTTAAACTGAAAAATTATACCGCCTACTGTGCTCCGTCGAAATTAATGCCTAATATTTTAAATGAAATTGGGCGTTTGCGAGAAATTACGTTTCGGGAGGTGGGCGAAGGAACCAACCAAAGCATTGATGTTGATGAGTTCGATCTGTACTACTATCAAATGTTTATTTGGGACGAAGACGAGCAGCGAATTGTTGGCGCATATCGTTTGGGGAAGGGGAAAGACATTATGGAACAATACGGAAGAAGAGGCTTTTACCTGCATTCATTGTTTCGTATTGCCGAACCATTCAAGCAGGTTTTGAATGAAAGTCTTGAGCTGGGGCGTTCGTTTGTAATAAAAGAGTACCAACGTAAACCCATGCCCTTGTTTTTGTTGTGGAAAGGCATTTTGTTCTTTTTACTGAAAAATCCGGAATACCGCTATCTGATTGGCCCGGTGAGTATCAGCAATAATTATTCGAAGGTTTCAAAAGATTTAATCATTCGTTTTATCATGCGTAACCACCTGAACTGGAAAATGGCGCAGCACATAAAACCACGCAACAGTTATAAGTTTAAAAGCGACAGCTCTGATTTGAATGTGTTAATGGAAAACATGGAGCAAGACATTAACTGGCTTGATAAAACCATTGGCGACTTGGATGAATTGAACTCGGGGCTTCCTGTTTTACTTAAGAAATACATAAAACTGAACGGTAAAATCATTGGATTTAATGTGGATCCAAAATTTAATAATTGCCTCGACGGGCTCATTGTTCTGGATGTTTACGACGTTCCAAAAAACACCATAGAATCGCTCTCAAAAGAGGCCAACGACGGATCTATCTTAGACCGTTTCTATGGCAATCGGGAGTAGTTATTTGTTAGTTTAAAACTCTGTAATTTATTGAATAGAAACAAGAACAAAGAGCAAAGAACAAAGAACCAAGAACCAAGAGTAGTGTTCAGCAAGCAGGATATCTGGATTTTCGGATATTCAGATTGCTGGAAGTCATTG
>JBFEWU010000542.1:0-2444 GCA_041546215.1 Draconibacterium sp.
GACAGCTAAAGATCACAAAGTCAATCACTAATCGTGAGAGTGCTTCTTTAGACAAGTATTTACAGGAAATCGGAAAGGAAGAGCTGATAACTGTTGAGGAAGAAGTTGAATTAGCACAGCGGATCAAAAAAGGCGATCAGGTTGCCCTTGAGAAATTAACAAGGGCAAACTTGCGTTTTGTTGTATCAGTGGCGAAGCAGTACCAGAACCAGGGACTGAGTTTGCCTGACCTGATCAACGAAGGAAACCTTGGTTTGATCAAGGCCGCTGAGAAATTTGACGAAACCCGTGGTTTTAAGTTTATATCCTATGCCGTTTGGTGGATTCGTCAATCCATTCTTCAAGCACTTGCTGAGCAGTCGCGTATCGTTCGCTTGCCATTGAACCAGGTAGGTTCGTTGAACAAAATCAACAAAGCATTTTCAAAATTCGAGCAAGAACACGAACGTAAACCTTCGCCTGAAGAATTGGCAGAATCACTGGAATTACCTGCTGATAAAGTTGCGGATACCCTTAGGGTTTCAGGAAGACATGTATCTGTCGATGCTCCGTTTGTCGACGGAGAGGACAATAGTCTTCTGGATGTTTTGGTAAATAATGATTCACCAAACGCCGACCGCGCCCTTATCATGGAATCACTTGCAAGAGAAATTCACAGAGCATTGGCAACGTTGACAGAGAGAGAGAGTGACATTATCAGGTTGTTCTTCGGTATCGGATGTCAGGAAATGACGCTGGAAGAGATCGGAGAACGGTTTGGATTAACCCGCGAACGAGTTAGACAGATTAAGGAGAAGGCGATTCGTCGATTACGGCATACGTCGAGAAGTAAATTACTGAAAACATATCTGGGTTAAAAAGATAAAAAAAGGCTGCCATTGGGCAGCCTTTTTTGTTGGTTTATATCTGGATCAACTTCCAAAGTCATCAAACAGTACATTCTCCTCCGGTACTCCCAGGTCATATAACATCTTCTGTACCGCATCATTCATCATTGGTGGTCCGCAAAGGTAATAATCGATCTCTTCCGGTTCTTCATGCTGACTCAGGTAATTGTCGTAAATCACCTGGTGAATAAAACCTACAGGTCCTTCCCATTTATCATCTTTTTCCGGTTCTGAAAGGGCCAGGTTAAAGGTGAAATTAGAAAAGTTTTTCTCAATTTCGCGAAACTGCTCATAATAGAATACCTCTTTCCATGAGCGTGCACCATACCAGAAAGTAATTTTTTTCTTCTTTTCTTTCACTGTATGGAAAAGGTGGAACAGATGCGAACGCATAGGAGCCATTCCGGCACCACCACCGATAAACATCATCTCATTTTCATTGTCTTTCAGGAAGAATTCTCCGTAAGGACCTGATACTGTAACTTTATCACCGGGTTTGCGCGAGAATATAAAGGATGAACAGATTCCGGGATTGACCTTTTTAAAACTATTGTTGGCCCGGTCCCATGGAGGGGTGGCAATACGAATATTCAGCATCACAATGTTTCCTTCTGCAGGATGATTTGCCATTGAATATGCCCGGAATGTGGGTTCAGGGTTGGACATCTTCAAATCGAACATTCCGAATTTTTCCCACTCTTCCCGGTACTCCTCTTCAATATCCATATCTTTGAAATCGACACTGATTTTGGGAACATCGATCTGGATGTAACCGCCCGATTTAAAGTCCAGTGTCTCACCTTCCGGAAGTTTTACCACAAATTCTTTTATGAATGTTGCCTGGTTTTCATTGGAAATAACTTCACATTCCCATTTTTTAACGCCGAGGACTTCCTGCGGAATTTTGATCTGCATGTCCTCCTTCACTTTTACCTGGCATGCCAGGCGCCAGTTTTCGTTCTGCTCTTTACGTGTGAAGAAACCTGTTTCAGTTGGCAGAATAGATCCGCCCCCTCCATCCACCTTACATCGGCACATGGCACACGTTCCACCACCCCCGCACGCTGATGGCAGTAAGATCTTATTGTTGCTCAGGGTAGTCAGCAAGGTGTCTCCCGGCTCTGTCTCCATCTCCAGGTCACCCTCGTTCACGCTTACTTTAACGATACCTGATGGCATCAATTTTTTCTTCGCATAAAGCAGTATGGAAACCAATAAAAGTATTACTCCTAAAAATACGACTACACTGGTGACAATAACTGTCGTTTGTGTTGATAATAATATCATTGGTAATTGATTTTTGTTTTTTTATAATTTAATTCCCATGAATCCCATGAATGCCAGGCCCATAAGGCCAGTAACAATAAATGTGATTCCCAGTCCGCGAAGCGGAGCGGGTACATTGGAATATTCTATCTTCTCCCTGATGGCGGCAATACCAACGATAGCCAGCAGCCATCCCACACCGGATCCCAATCCGTAAATGGTTGCTTCACCAACATTTAAGAATGCCTTTTGCTGCAAGAAAAGTGATCCTCCGAGAATGGCACAGTTCAC
>JBFEWU010000071.1:0-15783 GCA_041546215.1 Draconibacterium sp.
ACATTGTTCGGGTGGTGCACAAACCAAAGTACTGCATTTTGTCGACAATGTTCACGTCATAAAGGATAATATGTTCCCGGTTCCACCACTTTTTAAACTCATTCAGGAGCAGTCCGGAACCGATTGGAAAGAAATGTACAAGGTGTTTAATATGGGGCACCGTTACGAAATATATTGTGAATCTGATATTGCCAATGAGATCATTGAAATCTCAAAGTCATTTAACATCGAGGCACAAGTTATTGGAAGAGTTGAACCTTTCGACGGGAAAAAACTTACAATTAAGTCGGAGAAAGGAATTTTCGAGTACTAAGCCTGGTGGCTGGTAACTAAATGAATGGGAAAAGATAATCCGGCTGGAATGAATTGATCAGCTGGGTGGTTTAAATCAGGAGATTCCCGCCCAAGTGGGAATGAAGGATAAAAAAAGCAAGACAAATGGCAGAATACGCACTACTTGAAAAATTTGAATCGATAAAACACCGCTTTGAAGAAGTGGAACAGCAAATTACCGATCCGGAAATTATTTCTGATATGAAACGTTACGTAAAGTTGAACCAGGAATATAAAAACCTGCAGAAACTGGTAGCCACATTTCAGGAATACAAGAACCTGGTGGATAATATTGGAACCGGAAGGGAAATGCTTGCGGAGGAGACTGATGAGGAAATGCGTGAGATGGCTCGTGAAGAAATTGAGGAATCGGAAAAACGTATACCGGAAATAGAACGGGAAGTAAAATTTTTATTGGTTCCTGCTGATCCGGAAGACGGTAAAAATGCGGTTCTCGAAATTCGGGCAGGAACAGGAGGCGATGAGGCAAGTATTTTTGCAGGCGATTTGTACCGTATGTACACCAAGTTCTGCGAGAAAAAAGGCTGGCGAATGGAAGTTTCCAACGTTAATGAAGGAACCGCAGGTGGCTATAAAGAAATTGTTGCGACAGTAACCGGTGAAGGTGTTTATGGAATTTTAAAATACGAATCGGGTGTTCACCGTGTGCAGCGTGTGCCACAAACCGAAACGCAGGGACGCGTGCATACCTCGGCAGCTACAGTTGCCGTGCTGCCTGAGGCCGATGAATTTGATGTGGAATTGAAAAACGAAGATATCCGGCGTGATGAATATTGTTCGTCAGGACCGGGAGGACAATCGGTGAATACCACTTACTCGGCCATTCGTTTAACTCACATACCAACCGGAATTGTGGTTACATGCCAGGATCAGAAATCAAAGTTGAAAAACCTTGATAAAGCAATGGCAGAACTACGTACTCGTTTGTATAACATGGAATATCAAAAGTACATCGATGAAATTTCATCGAAACGGAAAACCATGGTTTCAACCGGCGACCGTTCGGCAAAAATTCGTACTTACAACTGGCCTCAGGGGCGTGTAACCGATCACCGGATTAATTTGACGCTGTACAATCTTCAGGCTATTATCAACGGCGAAATCGATGAAGTAATTGAAAAACTGATGATCGAGGAAAATGCTGAAAAATTAAAAGAAGCTGAAATTTAAAGTTTTACAATTTATTTGATATTAATATAAGACGATGTGCCGATCCGGGACTTCGTACCTTACAATTTTTTAAAATGAATCAACAACAACTATTCGGGCAAATCCAGAAAAAACGTAGTTTCCTTTGCGTTGGACTGGATACCGATATAAAAAAAATTCCACAGCATCTGCTGGAAACTTCAGATCCTGTTTTTTCCTTTAATAAGGAAATCATTGATGCAACGGCAGAATTTTCGGTAGCCTATAAGCCCAATCTGGCCTTCTACGAAAGTTTAGGTTCCCGGGGGGTTATTAGCCTCGAAAAGACTGTTTCGTACATTAAATCGAAATTCCCGAATATTTTTATAATTGCAGATGCCAAACGTGGTGATATTGGAAATACATCGAACCTTTATGCCCGGGCGTTTTTCGAAAAACAGGCTTACGATGCGGTAACTGTTGCTCCATATATGGGCGAAGATTCGGTAAAACCATTTATGAGTTATGAGGGCAAATGGGTAATTCTTTTGGCCCTTACCTCAAACAAAGGGGCTTCTGATTTCCAGTTTATTGAAGACAAAGAGAGCGGTGATAAGTTATTTGAAACCGTTTTAAAAACTTCACAGAATTGGGGATCTGAAGAGAATCTGATGTATGTGGTGGGTGCCACCAAAGCTGAGAAATTAAAAGAAATCAGAGAGATTGTCCCAAATCATTTTCTGCTTGTTCCGGGAGTTGGCGCCCAGGGGGGAAGCCTTTCGGAAGTGGCGAAGAATGGCATGAATGATAAATGTGGATTGTTGGTAAACTCATCCCGTGGTATTATCTACGCTTCACAAGATGTTGATTTTGCCGACAAGGCAAAAGAAGCAGCACAGGAAGTTCAGCAAGAAATGGAAGTGCTTTTAAAAGAGGGTGGATTGATTTAGCAAAACTGAAGACTTTTGAATGTCGGAATATTAGAATATCAGAATGTTCGAATGTTTCAGTAAGCCGTGATGACTGGATTGCTGGATTTATTGATTCCCTGAGGTCTTCAATCATTCCACTATTCTAAAATTCCTATATTATAATCTTCCAACTTCGGGTTACATTGTTGTCCGGTCATCACCCTGAGCGGAGTCGAAGGGTGGAACTGATCCACGATCACTGGTGGTCTGAAAATCCCAAAATCCAAAAATCTGAATATCCGGATTACTCAGATCTGCTCCCAACCCCTGCGGTAATTATGTCGAATCCATTCTTCTGCCATTTGTAAAGCAGGCAGCGTGGCATAATCTTTTTTAAATTTTGGATCTCCATCAAGCACTTCGAAATTATCTTGTGAAAGTACCCGAATGGTATCGGATGGTGATATGTTTTTAAAACGCATATTTGGTCCGTCCCATTCCAGTTTGGATTGAAGGCTTTGCAAACGAACTGCCAATACCCCCATTACAACCATTTCGTTTAATGGACCCGAATAGGCAAAATTTGATGAGGCTTCAACTCTCGACTCTTTACTTTCTTTGCAGGCACGAATCCAGTCCTGTTCATGTCCTCCTTCCATGGCTTTCGATATTCTTCGAATCGTTTTTTGTGGCTGCTCAAACTGTGCCATTTCTCCGGTGGGTAATAAGGTTGGATTTGCAGCATAAGTTCCGCACATAATTTTCCCCTTTGTGCCATGGAAAAGACATCCTCCTCCATTGTCACCCATTTGCTCACCATCTTTTAGTTCATCGGGGCGGGGAGGCATGAAACCACCATCGTACCAGTTTACGGTAACCTCAGGCATGGCAACTTTGGGTAGATTATCCCTTCTCGGAAATTCGTACTTTACAAATTCGGCATTGGGGGCCGACTCGTTGTTAAAGGGAGTTGAACTGGCTTCAACTGATGATGGATGTTTTAAATTTAGTGCTTTAAAAACAGGATCGATGATGTGGCAGCCCATATCGCCAAGTGCTCCGGTGCCAAAATCCCACCACCCGCGCCAGTTCCATGGGTGGTAAGTTGGATGGTAGTCGCGCCATTTGGCCGGACCAATAAATAAATCCCAGTCTAAAGTTTTCGGAACTCGTTTGCCCCTTTGTGGCTTTGTTAATCCTTGAGGCCATATGGGCCGATTGGTCCAGGTATCAACATGTGTTACCTCTCCAATTGTTCCTGCCCAAATCCATTCACAGATCTGGCGTATCCCTTCTGCCGAATTTCCCTGGTTCCCCATTTGTGTGGCAACACCGTAACGCTGAGCCGTTTCGGCTAAAATACGCGACTCGTATACCGAGTGGGTGAGTGGCTTTTGAACAAAAGCATGCATGCCTTCCCGCATTGCCATTAATGCCGGCAGGGCGTGCGTATGATCGGGAGTGGCAATCATTACCGCATCAATGTCCTTTTGCTTGTCGAACATCTCCCTGAAATCTTTATATTGTTTCGCCAGGTACCAACGCTTAAAAGAATTTTTACCTGCGTAATCCCAATCTACATCACAAAGAGCAACTATATTTTCGGTTTCCATAAAGCGCAGGTTGGTGTATCCTTTACCTCCCACACCGATTCCTGCAATATTTAGTTTATCGCTGGGTGGCTTGTGTCCTAATCCTGCGATTACATTCGATGGAACAATTGTTGTTCCTGCCACTGTTACAGCCGTGGTTGCAATAAATTTTCTGCGTGATAACTTGCTCATATCCATGGTTTCGAAAAGAGTCGACAAAATAAAAAAAATATCAGGCTTAACCTACGCTTTTAAGCAAATGAAAGAATATTAACAAATTTTAGGGAAGGCTTATGAGAGGAGAGGAGGGAATTAAAATGAGAATAAATAAAGATAAATTAGTATTTAATTAGATTGTATTGTAACTTGTTGGTTAAATGTTTTATGAAATACACGTGAGAAGAATATTTGGTATTGCCAGGTTTGTTTGTGTTGGCACGATTAAAACAATTGGAATGTGGCGGTTTTGGAACCTGGCATGTTTGCTGTTAAATGCTGCAATACAGACCAAAATGGTTGTGAATAAGAGATAGTTGTTATATACAGTACAGTTTATCCTGATTTCAGGGAACGTAAAACAAAAGAGGCTGGCTCAGTTTGAGCAGCCTCTTTCCCGTCTAATGTCGTATGTGTGGTATTATAATTCCAGAGGGAGTATAACTGAGTCGATAATGTGAATGATGCCGTTTGATGCTGAAATATTATATCCCACAATCATTGCCTGATTGCCCGTAGCCCATATTTTCAATCCGGAGTCGACTTTAAAAGTTGCCCCTTCGAGCAGGGTTTCAATGGTTTTAGGATTGTTCTTTGGCACAACACTGTTTGCGGCCCGTCGTCCATCGGTAACATGATATAATAAAACATCAAGAACCACTGCTGCAGGAATATCGGATATTCCATTTACTTCCTTCCCCAACAGGCTTTCTAAGGCCTCGCTATCGTAAAGCGCCTGGAATGCTTCATTTGTCGGAGCAAAAACGGTATACTGGTCTTTTCCGTTTAAGAATAAATCCACCAGTCCTGCATTCAGTTCTTCGTCGACATAAAAGAGTGCTCCAACCAATTCGCTAAAACCGGCACCTATGGCAATTGCTGCAATAGATTCATCACCAGGAGGTAATGATTTTCCGCTTTTTAATTCCGTTTCTTCTTCAAATGCGTTTTGAGGAGTGTAATCTTCTTCTTTCTCACAACTTGCTGAGATTAGTGCTAAAGCCAAAAGTCCTGTGAAGGCTAAACTTCTTAAGTTTAATTTTCTTTTAAAATTTACTGTTTTCATTTTTTTTGATTTTAAAGTTTAAAATTCTTACTACACTGATAAAAACATAAACAGTCTTAAAAGGTTTAAGAAATAAGTAAAATAGATAAACAAAATATGAATAAAGTTAATTTAAAATGGTCTAAAAAGCACATAATCAGTAGGTAATGCTATGATGTTAAAAAAAGTTAAAAATAGATTTGGCAGAATGAATTTAAAAGATTTAAAAGCATAAAAAAACCGGATATCATCCGGTTTTATATCTTAGAATCAACTTGAACTTAACTTGCTTTTAATCGTTGGATTCCCGATTTCTCGAGTTTTTCTTTGGCATATTCTTTTGTGATATGCAGCGTGTCGATTTCTTGTGAAGGCGAATCAAACATGGCGTCGTTCATTATGTTCTCACAAATGGAACGAAGTCCTCTTGCCCCAAGTTTAAATTCAATGGCTTTCTCAACAATGTATTCAAAAGCATTATCGTCGAATTCCAGTTCGATGCCATCAATTTTAAACAATTTTTTGTATTGTTTAATAACCGAGTTTTTTGGCTCTGTTAAAATGCTGCGTAAAGTTTCCTTATCCAGTGGATTTAGGTGGGTGAGAACCGGCAGTCGACCAATAATCTCGGGTATTAAGCCAAACGATTTTAAGTCCTGAGGCGAAACATATTGTAATAAATTTTCGCGTTCGATGCGGTCGGCTTCTTTTGCTGCGCTGTAGCCAATAACTTTTGTGTTTAAGCGGTTTGCAATTTTTCGTTCAATTCCATCGAAAGCGCCACCACACACAAATAGAATGTTTTTGGTGTCAACCGGAATCAGCTTTTGTTCGGGGTGTTTCCGTCCGCCTTGGGGCGGAACATTAACGATTGAGCCTTCCAGCAGTTTAAGGAGTCCTTGCTGAACACCCTCGCCTGAAACGTCGCGTGTAATGGAAGGATTATCTGATTTCCGTGCAATTTTATCGATTTCGTCGACAAACACAATTCCTCGTTCAGCTGCTTCTACATTATAGTCGGCAGCCTGTAAAAGGCGTGTCAGTAAACTTTCTATGTCTTCGCCAACGTAACCCGCTTCGGTAAGAACGGTGGCATCGACGATGGTAAAAGGCACGTGTAACATTTTTGCAATGGTTCGTGCCAGTAAGGTTTTTCCGGTTCCGGTTTCACCAACCAAAATGATATTCGACTTTTCAATTTCAGTTTCGTCATCGTCAACCCGCTGGGTTAGTCTTTTGTAATGGTTGTATACCGAGACCGCCAGGATCTTTTTTGCGCGGTCCTGCCCAATAACATACTGGTCGAGAAATTCCTTTATTTCTTTTGGTTTTAGCAATTTAATGCCATCTAAATCAAAGGCGTTTTCGGTTTTAACCTCTTCCTGAATAATAGAGTGGGCCTGATCGGCACAACGGTCGCAGATGTGTCCGTCAATCCCTGCTATCAGGAGATTTACTTCCTTCTTCTCTCTTCCACAAAACGAACACTTATCCATCTTTTTCTTGTTTGGCATTACTTATTTTCTAACTAAAATTTCGTCAATCATACCGTAGTCTACGGCTTCCTGCGATGTCATCCAATAGTCACGGTCAGAATCTTTTTCGATTTGCTCGAAAGTTTGTCCCGAGTGGTCGGCAAGGATTTTATATAATTCGTTTTTTATTTTCTTTATCTCGCGTGCGGTGATTTCAATGTCAGAAGCTTGTCCTTGGGCTCCACCCATTGGCTGGTGAATCATGATTCTTGAGTGCTGCAGGGCCGATCGTTTGCCTTTGGTTCCGGCGGTCATTAAAACGGCGGCCATAGACGCTGCCATTCCGGTGCAAATGGTTGCCACGTCGACAGTAATATACTGCATGGTGTCGTAAATGCCCAATCCCGCATAAACCGAACCTCCCGGCGAGTTGAAATAAATTTGAATGTCTTTTGTCGGATCGGTTGATTCCAAAAATAAAAGTTGTGCCTGGATGATATTAGCCACAGTATCGTCGATGGGTATACCCAAAAAGATAATGCGGTCCATCATCAGGCGCGAAAACACATCCATTGATGCCACGTTTAACTGTCGTTCTTCAATAATGGTTGGTGAAATATAGTTCCCATATATCGAAGTATACTTGTCCAATGTCATGCTGCTGATTCCTGCATGCCCGGTTGCATATTTTTTAAATTCCTTGTGATTGTCCATTTCTTAGTTTTCTTATAAAAAAAAATAACTTTGTAAATACGTAAAAAACGATTCACAAAGTTATAAAAAAGTTCAATGCTGATACCCTCAGCAAAATATTTTAATACGAATGTAAATAAGTACTTGACTTATTGCATCAATTCGTTGAATTTCTCTTGTGAAATTTCTTCTTCCTGAATGGTAACTTTTTCTTTTACAACAGCAACCACTTTGTCTTCAGCCAGCTTCTTGTAAATGCGTTCTTTTTCTTCAGGTTTTTCAAGCATCATATTTGCAAACGACTCCAGCTGTTCTGCAGGCACATCGTGAATTCCATATTGTTGATACTGGGCCAGGGCCATTTTCTTTGCAAAATCAATAGCTTCCTCAGGAGCTACCTGCAATTCGTTCTCTTTTGCAACTACATCTTTTATTAATTGCCATTTCAGGTCTAAAATAAAAGCAGGAAAATCCTGATCGATTTGATCCTGGCTGAGTTCTTTGTTGATGGCAGTTAACCAGCGTTTCAGGAAAGCTTCAGGCAACTCCATTTTTGTTTTTTCAACCAAAGTATCCCTGGTGTCCAGGGTGAATTTATGATCGGAAGAATAGACCAGATTAGCGGCAATTTCTTCTTTAATTCGGGCTCTGAAATCTTCGATTGTTTTAACCTCAGTTTCTTCTCCGTATAGTTTTTTGAAAAGTTCTTCGTTTAATTCTGCTTTTTCGAACTGAAGAATTTCGGTGACCGTAAACCGGAAATCGCTTTCCAGGATTTCAGCTTCCTCAGGTTTAATGTTCAGCATGTGACCAACTTCGTGGTGATTTTCGAAAGCCTTAACAGGATTAAATATTACAATGTCGTCTTTTTTGGACCCAACAAAAGCATTTTTAACCTCTTCATCTTTAATCATGTCGACTGCAACCAAAATGCCTTCGGGTGCAATTCCGCCTTCCATTTCGTTTCCTTCGGCATCAAGCTGAACAAAGTTTCCACGAACCGAGCTGTTGTCTTTAGCCTCATCCACGGGAACATTCTGCCCCAATTGTGATGCAGCCATTTCTTCCTGCTGCGCAATCATCTCGTCAGAAACCTCAATTTTATAGTACTTGTACTTGCTTCTTTTGTCGAGGTTGACTTTAATATCTGGTGCCAAAGCAATGTCGAACGCAAATTCGAAATTTTCGTCTTTCTCCCAGTTAATGTCCTTTTGTTTTTCTTCGTTGGGAAGGGGCTCGCCCAAAATCGGAAGTTTTTCATCAATCATGTACTTAGACAAGTTGTGCGAAAGAAGTTTGTTTACTTCTTCAACCAAAACAGCAGTTCCGAATTTCTTTTCAATAAGTCCTTTTGGCGCTTTACCTGGTCTGAATCCCGGGATCGTTGCCTTTTGACGATAGTCTTTTAAAACATCGGTGACTTGTTTTTCGTAGTCAGCTTTGTCAATTGTCAGGTTAATTACTGCATTAACCGCGTCGATGTTTTCTAAATTAATATTCATGATGATAAAATTTAAATCAATTGCTGTAAATTAAAAAACGCCAACACTTGTGGTAAAACAAGGTCGGCGGTTTTTCTCGAGTGCGGATGAAGGGACTCGAACCCCCACGCCATATGGCACTAGATCCTAAGTCTAGCGCGTCTACCAATTCCGCCACATCCGCGAATAGCGGCGCAAAGATAAATAAAAAATTTATCTACCAAAAAATAATGAAAGTTTTTTGAGGATATTTTGAAATGTTGGTTGCAATGACTTACTTGCTGAAAGTCACTGATCACTCGGCTATCTCCACTCGACAATAGTCCCGCGGTTTTCGTCTTGTAATTCGTTGGGTACCGAATCCTTGATTTCTCTCCACAAAAGATTTATGAGCTTGTGTTTTGCAAAATGCCGGGAATAAACCAGGCTGACTTCGCGCAGCGGTTTTATGCTGGTGAAGTTCTTAACATTGTATGCGCGTTTTTGTGACATGGTTGCTTTGGCAAGTTCCGGGATTAGTGTAATTCCACCCTCTCGATCTACAATATTCATTAAGGTTTCCAATGAGCCGGCCTCAAAGTGGAAGGGTAAGCTACTGTCGGTGGTCCCCATGTACGAACACAGATTAATTACCTGGTCGCGAAAGCAATGCCCGTCGCTCAGCAACCATATTTCAGGTGTGGCAATGTCTTGTACCGTGATTTCTTTTTGAGAATGCAATTTGTGTCCGCTGTTGGCGTAAATCAGCATTTCCTCGTAAAAAACAGGCTTTTCAATAATTTTATCTTCATTTAGCGGAGTTACCAATATTCCCACATCAATTAAATCCTTATTCAAAAGTCTAATGATGTTTTCGGTGGTGGCTTCCACTACTTTTATGAAAATATTTGGATATTTCTTTTTGTAGTTTCCCACAAAAATCGGCAATAAATATGGTGCCAGTGTAGGAATGATTCCAATTCGTAGCATCCCTGAAACCTGGTTTTTGTGGTCTTTGACAATGTTGTTGATTTCGTCTGACTGCTTTAATACAATCCGTGCCTGTTCAATAACACGTATACCAACATCGGTTGGTATCAGTGGTTGTTTACTGCGGTCGAAGATAATGATTTCGAGGTCCTCTTCTAGCTTTTTAATTTGCATGGAGAGAGTGGGTTGTGTAATGAAACAGGCTTCGGCTGCTTTTCCGAAGTGCCGATAAGTATCCACTGCAACTATATACTCCAACTGGGTTAGGGTAATCATGTCGTACGTTGATTTTTGTTTTAAAGATAGAAAAAATCGATTAAAAAACGCGTTGGATTATTATTAATTCTATTTTGTAAAGTTACTTAGTTGTTTGTTGCCGGTACCATTCGAATGCTGCCACCGATAGGGCGTTGGAAATATTAAGCGATTTACAGCCCCCGGGCATGGGTATGTAAATTTTATGCTGGCAAAGTTCTATGATATGTAGCGGAATTCCTTGTGATTCGCTACCGGCCAAAAGAATTATTTTGTGAGGAAGTATTGTGGTGAAAATATTGCCTGAATCATCGCAGGTTTCCAAGGCTGTTAACTCGTACTCTGACTTTATCTTTTCCTGAAACTCAATTTCGGAAATAAAACTCCAGCTCATTTGTTCAAATGAAAATCCTGCTGTTTTTTTGATTTTCGATTCGCGGTGAACCTCGTTCTCCCTTACAAAAAGAACCTCTTTTGCACCCAGGTTGTGGGCCAAACGAATTATCTTTCCAATATTTTCGGGATTGGAAAGTTTCCAGGCAGCAATAATAATTTCGCAATTGGCAGGAACTGCCTCATTCGTTTTCGATTTAAAAAATTGAACCGAGTTGGTGTTCATGATATTTGCATTATTTCTTCATTATTTTTAAATGACGTGAATTTGGGATAAACTATCAATCTCAGAAAGTTATAGGTGCTTCAAATATGATGTGCCTTGTGCTTTCCTTTAAAAGGCAGTGAAGATTTTCACATATACTGCCCCAAATTTTAATGGATTATCCCGATAGTCCTGCTAAAATTTCGATTGTCAATGCAAAAATTTATAAAGCAGTGAAGATATTTTATCCCGAACTCACCTTAAAATACTAATTTTGCTAAAAATATTAAAGATGAAGATTTCTGCTCAATACATAACTATTTTTCTGGCGATAATTTTTGTTGCCTGTGGTCCGTCTGATGAAGATAAGGCAAAGGTGAAACTTGACCTTGCTAAAAACCTGTTGCAGAAAAACGATACAAGCAAAGCGATTCAACAATTGGATAGTATTCCAAACTTATATCCTGAGGCTGTTTATTCGGCGAATGCTGCTAAAAACTTGTTAAAAGAAATCAGGTTTGAAGTGATGCAACGTAAGGAATCGGAATTGGATTCGTTAAAAGTGCAGATTGCTGAACTGGAAAAATCGTTTGTGAAAGAAAAGACAGAGTTTGACCGGTATATGCAATACACTCACAAACGCCAAACGTTTAAACGTGCATGGGATCGCTCCTATATCCAGGTTCATTTAGACGAAAGAGGCGAGCTGTATTTAAGCAGTAATTATCACGGAGAAAACTGGTTGGATCATACCGGATTGAGGGTGTACGATAGTGGTGAGGATGCAAAAACCGATGTAATTCCCATTGGTTCGGTTGATAATCACCGAAGCGATTTTATGGAAGCTAAATGGGAAAAGGTATCCTACAGAAAAGGAAAAGACAATGGTGTAATCGAATTTATTGCACAACATGTTGATCGCCGTTTAAAAGCTGTTTTTTTGGGGAAAGAATACTATTATATTATTCTTGAAACCTACGATAAAGAAGCCGTGCGAGATGCGCTGGCTCTTTCCAAAGCTTTAAAAAAGGAGAAAAAACTGGCAAATGAAATTAAAGATCTGCAAAAAAAGCTAAACATAAGCTAGCAGATTTTCATCCTTTTCTTTTGATTTTCAGCTTTTGTCCGATGTACAATCCTCGATCATTTTTAAGCTGGTTTAATTGCATAATTTCATCCGAAGAAATTCCTGCATATTTCTGGGCTATGTCCCAAATGGTATCCCCTTTGCGAACGGTGTAGTAAACGTAATTCGGATCCAGTGGTTTGCTTTCCGGCTTTGTGGCTGTTGTGGTTGTTTTGCCAATGGAAGCTTGTTTTTGCGCAAAAGACATCGAGTCGAATTTCTCGTATTTCATTTTACTTTTCTCCGGAACATAAATCGCCAGTTTTTGACCGATTCTGATAATGTTGCGATTAATGTTATTCCAGTAGCGCAGGTCAGATGAGCGAACATGAAACCACGATGAGATATAACCCACATTATCCCCAGATTTTACGGTGTAAATTACTTTGGATTTTCCTTTGATATCAACAGGTGTAAAGTAGGTACTGTTACTTGTGCTTGGATTAACCAAGGTATTATTCGGGAAATATTTATTACGTTCGTGAGCGTATATTGCCGTATCTCCATCGATAAACTTCATTATCTTTTCCTGGGGCAGAACCAGTGGGTAGGTTTTGTTCTTTTTGGCGGGAATTACATCGCGCCGGTACATTGGATTTAGCGCACGAAGTTGCTCTTTATCGATTTCTATTTTGTCAGAAATCTGATTAAAATGTAAATAATCGTTTACGGTAAGGGTGTCAACTGCCAACGAAATTTTGGGATAACGAGGTATTAGGTTGTGCGCTTTGTGATATTCAAATGCATAAGTCGCCGCAATAAATGCAGGAACATAACCCCGGGTTTCGCGTGGTAAGCGGTAGTAAATTTCCCAATAATTAGTTTTTCCTCCCGAGCGACGAATGGCTTTATTCACATTTCCCGGGCCGCAGTTGTAGGCTGCAATTGCCAGGTGCCAGTTGCCATATATATCGTGCAGTTTTGTTAAATATCGTGCTGCAGCGTCGGTTGATTTTATGGGATCGCGGCGTTCATCAACAAAGGAAGTAATCTCCAGTTTCATGTTTTTGGCTGTACTATACATAAATTGCCATAAGCCATTTGCACCGGCTCTCGACCGTGCAACAGGATTCAATGCCGACTCGATAATGGCAAGGTACTTTATTTCAAGCGGCATGTCGTATTTGTCAAGTGCTTCTTCAAAAATTGGAAAATAATAGGCCGACAGACCCAACATGACTTCCACTTGTTCGCGGCGCTTTTCGGTGTACATTTTTATGTAGTTCTTAACTACTTTGTTGTACGATAAGTCTACCACCTGCTCAATATTCTTCAGGCGCTGTATGTAAATGGAGTCGGGCAGGTCTTTGGGGAAAATTTCCATCCTTACCTCGGAAGTGTCAAAATGAAATTTATTCTGAATTTCCCATGATCCCAGTAAACTATCCATTTGTGCCGAGAAAATGATATTGGGATCGTCATCAATGTCAAACTCAGGAGCAGTACTCGAATCAAGTGCCATGACAGTATCCGTTTCATTTGTATTAATTTGCATTGAATCTGCAGTTTGTGAAAATACTTCGGAGACGAATGCGAAACTCAGGAATAGGCTTAGAAATATAATTTGCTTGGTCATGTTAAAAAGTAAAAGAACAGTTAATCCCGTAAACCAATTGGTTTTTAAAGGGTTGCATGCATGGCTGCCAGTTAAGAGTAAGGTCTTCTCCCATGTCGAAATCAAATAAGTGTGCATCAACGCTGGCATCAATTATTTGCAGACCATAAAAACCAAGGATACCAATCATCAGCAGATCGCGGTTTCTACGATAATAATCCTGCTGTTTGGCTAATCCGGTTTTGAAATTGTTGTAATCTGCTGAGTTGTTCAGATCATAAAGCCCGTAGGCTGGTAAGTCGGCGTAGGAATTTGTTGGATCATCTGCTCCAAACGGGCCTTCCCGACTGCCGTCGGTAAGATCAAAATAGGCCAGCTTCATGGTTTTGTAATTGTCGTTGTTCCAGTGAATAAAATACCCGATGGTTCCGAATCCGATATAAACCAAAGGAATTTTCCAGTACTTTTTATTGTATGCCTGTCCCAATCCCGGTACAATAGCCGAATAAAGAGTCGCTTTTTTGGGCGAATGCACTTCCTCCGTTTCTATTTCGAGCTTACTAATACGAGCCGAATCGGTCTTAGTTGTCTGTGCCGTCAGGTTTAAGCCGATGAAAAGGGGGAGCACAATAAATACTATTTTTGAAAAAAACTTGCCTATAGTCACACTATAATTTTTGCGCAAAAATAGAAAATACCCTCAGTTTTTAGGTAGTAGTTAAGTTTTATTTTTGATTTTCAATTATTTTAACAATTCTCTCCAATTCTTTTTCCGATTTAAACGGGATTGTAATTTTGCCTTTCCCTTTTTCGTTCATCGAAAAATCGATGCGTGTACTAAAAATCTTGTCGAGTTGTGTTTTAATAATTTGAAATTCTTTTGGGAACTTAATTTTTGCTGATTTTGCTGTGCCAGTCACATCGTCGTTTAAATCACGAACAAGTTGTTCTACTTTCCGGACTGAAAAACCATGTTTAACGGTTTGTTCGTAAATCATAATTTGAGCATCCGGATCTTCAATATTAATAATGGCACGTGCGTGGCCCATGGAAATTTGCTTCTCGATTAGTCCTTTTTGAATAACAGCCGATAGTTTTAACAAACGCAGATAATTGGCGATTGTGGAGCGCTTTTTCCCCACTCGTGAGCTTAACTCTTCCTGTGTATACTCCAGTTCGTCCATTAATCGTTGGTAGCTTAAGGCAATTTCAATGGCATCCAGATCTTCCCGCTGGATATTTTCAACAAGTGCCATCTCAAGCATGCCATCGTCTTTGGCTTTACGGACATACGCCGGTATTTTTGTCAGACCTGCAACTTGCGATGCTCTGAAACGTCGTTCGCCGGCAATAATTTGATATTTATCTTCGGCAATTTTTCGTAAGGTAATGGGTTGAATCAGTCCGATTTCTCTTATAGATGCCGATAGCTCAGCCAGGGCTTCTTCATCGAATTTCGAACGGGGTTGAAAAGGATTTGCCTCAATTTTGCGTAGTTCGATTTCGTTTATTCCGGCGCCATCCTGCATTTTTTCAGCATCGTCGATGAGTGCGCCAAGTCCCCTTCCCAATGCATTCCTTTTAACCATCATAATTACCTCGTGTTAACTTATTACTACACTGTTTTTGTCCTGCGACATTTGAGTCATGTCGTTGCGCTGTAAAATTTCGCGTGCCAAATTCATATGATTAATTGCTCCTTTCGAGCTGGCATCATAAAGAACAACCGGTTTCCCGTAACTTGGCGCTTCACTTAATTTAATGTTTCGCTGGATCACAGTTTCGAATACCATTTCCTGAAAGTGATGTTTTACTTCCTCGTAAACCTGGTTGGAAAGATTCAACCTTCCGTCGAACATGGTCAGTAAGAAACCCTCAATATCCAGCTCAGGATTTAAGCGATTTTGAATTATTTTAATGGTATTTAAAAGTTTTCCCAAACCTTCCAATGCAAAATATTCGCACTGAACCGGTATGATAACCGAATCGGAAGCCGTTAATGCATTAACCGTAATTAGCCCGAGCGAAGGAGAACAATCGATAAAAATGAAGTCGTATGCTTGTTTTATTTCTTCGAGTGCTGCTTTTAAAACTTTTTCACGGTTAGGCATGTTCAGCATTTCAATTTCGGCACCCACCAAATCAATATGAGAAGGAATTAAATCCAGGTTTTCAATCTCGGTTTTAAGAATGGCTTTGCCGGCTTCAACTTCATTTACGATACATTCGTAGATGCTTGATTGAACATTTTTAACATCGAAGCCCAAACCCGACGTGGCATTTGCCTGTGGATCGGCATCAATAACCAAAACTTTTTGCTCTAAAACGGCGAGGCTGGCAGCCAGATTTATTGTTGTTGTAGTTTTTCCAACTCCTCCCTTTTGG
>JBFEWU010000219.1:0-8024 GCA_041546215.1 Draconibacterium sp.
AGATTGCTGGATGTTGTTGTTGAATATTAGAATATCAGAGTATTAGAATGTCAGAGTATATTACCCATGCCATTAATCTGTAATCATTAATCAATTCCTATGGACTTCGGACTTTTCTGTTGTCATCGTTGTCATTGTTGTCGTTGAAATGAGATTGTTAAATCTGTATTCGTCATACCGCTGAACCGCCGTTTACATTAATCACTAATCAATAATAATTAATCAATTTCTTTTGTCTTCGGTCTTTTCCGTTGTCTGAAAATCTGAAAATCTGAATATCCTGATTAATCAATAGACAATAATAATTAATCAATGCTTCGACTCCGCACAGCATGACCGACGTCGGTCTTCCGTCTCCGGTCTTCGGACTGCTGTCTTTCTTCCTCTTCTTATCCTCTGTATTTCCAATGCTAATGGTTTAGTGGATGTTATTTTCGCTTAAAAACACAAAAAGAAAAGTTTTGTATTCCTCCTGAAGGTGTGGTGTGGTTCTCGTTAAAGCATTCAACTTTTTCAAAATTCGGTGAAAACAGATGACATAGTTGTGTTGTTGAATATTGTTTTACGTTCAAACCACTGCATGCGTCGGGACCATTATCCGAAAATGTACTGATAATTAAATAGGCTCCCTTTTTAAGGCTTGTGGATACGTTTTTAATGTACTTCTCAATATCTGCCTTTTCTGTAAGGAAGTGAAAAACAGCACGATCGTGCCAAAGGTCATATTCGTTTGCTCTTGTAAACTGCGTTATGTCTGCTGCCACAAACTCCAACTTGTCAGCACGTTCAGCCAGCCGGTTTTTTAGGACTTCCAATGCTTTTTCAGAAATATCCACCAGGGTCAAATGATCATATCCCCTTTCCAGCAGAAAATCGGCCATAAAACTGTCTCCCGAGCCTGCTTCAATTATTTTTGCCGTTTTTGGAAGTTGTAATTCCTCAATTAAGCGCAGCGAGGTTGTTGGCACCGCCTGATGCCAACTGACTTGAGTGGTGTCTTTGGTTTGAAAAACATTCTCCCAGTGCATCTTTCTATTCTTGATATTCATCTGAATATGTTTTATTTAAGTAACTGTAAATCTGGTTATTATATATGCTGGTAATTTGATCTTTTTCCATGGGCCCGATAGAACTCGCAAATCCGTCAGCTGACGGATATTCATCATCTTTTCTGTTGTCATTGTTGTCAAGTTATCTGAATATCCGAAAATCTGAAAATCCTGATTAATCAATTTCTGGTTGTCTTCGGTCTTTCTTCCTATTTTTAAACCCATGTATTTCTAATGCATCGTTTTTTAGTTTCTAACCTATTCCGTCAACCGGTGACCATGTCCGGTTTATGCTATAAAAATAGAATCTTTTTGAAGGATTTGAAATTTGTTGAGGCCATTTATTAAGAGTAAATTTGCTCAAAATCATTTTATGGATTTCCCACAGATAAATAACAGCAATGTTTCAAGTCATCTCGACCAGGCTGAAATAGTTAGACAAACAGCAGCACAGATTATGAAGGACTTTGGCATGTTCGGTGTTGAAATTACCTTCTCGGGGAATACTGATAATGCCTATGCCGAGTTGCACAACCAGTTAATTAGCCAAATTACTTTATTGGTGGAAAGGAATTACGATCTTTTACTTTCTGTTTTGTATCAGGTTGATATTACCGATCGTGAGATTTACAAGGCACAACAAGAACTTCCACACTATTCTCACATTGAAATTATTGCGCACCAGGTTATTGTTCGCGATCTAAAGAAGGTGCTTCTGCGGCGGTACTTCAAATCAAAAGATTCTCAAACAGATTCATTAAACAGAAGCCTGGAATAATCAAATTATTGCATTGAGCAAAGAACATAGAACAAAGAACATAGAGCAAAGAGCAAAGAAGCAGGATATCTGGATTTTCGGATATTAAGATTTTCAGACTTTTTCATATAATTTAAATTGTTTGTTTTAAACGGTATCATATGTAACTCGCACTTTAATCATTTCCTTCGGTATTTGGAATAAACATGCTCGTTTCATTCGTTCATTAATATTCAGCAGGTGATCCGTCAGCTGACGGACACCAGTCCTGTAACCGCAAAAGCGGTATTGCCAAGGATCTAACTCTGGAATTGGTAACCTCGTGCGAAACAGGGAATAATAGGTGTTTTGACCCTACTAAAAGTGCGCTTTTTAATCCAACACTTAGATGATAGCTGAACTAGCTCCAATCTTTGTTTGGAGCACGACTTCGCGAAGGAGTGAAGCGACTGAAGCGATCTCCCCCTTAACAGCACCAAGCCCATCTTGTGGCGTTCCCCCTTTCAGCTTTCGGCTTTCAGCTTTGGCTCCATTAACCAATAGACAAAAATTGGCAGCATAACTTAACTGTCTGTCCTCTTTTTTGTTGCAATTTCAGCATATTCTTTTCATTAACTTGTTCCGTTTCATTTTTATTCTGTTAAATTAACCTGAAATCCGGAACTTTATAAGCACAATAGCGTTCAACTATAAATTTTTTGTGCTTGATTACCTTTCAAACGATATTGATGTAAATGAAATTTAGTAAAATTATGATGGTTCCGGTAGTTGTCTTATTGCTAATTGCGCTTGTTTTGGCTTACATCAAGTTGCCAAAATTTGGTCGGATTCCGGAAGGGGAGCGTTTGGAACGGATTCGCAGATCGCCGCACTTTCAGGATGGATATTTTAAAAATCTAAGTGAAACACCGCAAATGACCAACGAAGGTGGTTTCTGGGACATGACCAAAGAGTATTTTAATGCTACGAATAAAAAACCTCCGCAGAAAATCCCTTCGGTAAAAACAGATTTAAAAGCATTGCCGGATGAACACGATGTATTGGTCTGGTTTGGGCATTCATCGTATTTGCTGAAGATAAATGGAAAAACAATTCTTGTTGATCCGGTATTTTGCGGGAATGCCTCGCCTTTTTCATTTTCTGTAAAAGCTTTTGACGGGACTGATATTTACGGTGTTGAAGACCTTCCCGCCATTGATTTTTTGGTAATCACGCACGACCACTGGGATCATCTGGATTATAAAACCGTTAAAAAATTAATACCAAAAGTTGGTAAAGTTATTACCGGGCTTGGTATTGGTGCCCACCTTGAACGTTGGGGCTATACATCGGATGTAATTGTAGAAATGGATTGGTTTGAAAAAACCGGATTTGTGGATGGTTTTGTTTTTCACTCAACACCGGCACGGCATTTCTCGGGAAGAGGTTTTATTCATAAAAAAAGTTTATGGTCGTCGTTTGTTTTGGAAACACCGCATCGTAAAATTTTTCTGGGAGGGGACGGTGGTTACGATAAACATTTTGCTGAAATAGGAAAAACTTTTGGAGAAATTGATCTGGCAATTTTGGAAAACGGACAATATAACCGGAGTTGGAAATATATTCACATGCATCCTGAACAGGTATTGCTGGCCGGAAAAGAACTGAATGCAAAAAGAATTCTTCCGGTTCATTCAATGAAGTTTGCCCTGGCAAACCATGCCTGGGATACGCCACTGAAAACACTAAGCAAATTAAATGAAAGTGCCCAAATGCCGCTGCTTACTCCTTTAATCGGACAGCTTGTTAATTTGGAAGACACAACACAAAGCTTTCCAAAGTGGTGGGAGCGTTTAACAGAATAGCCCTTGGAATTTTGGATGCATTAAAAATCAAGAATAAAACGCAGGTTAAGACCGAATCCTTCCGGTAGAAATCCGCTTTCTTTTTCCGGTATTTCAGTGATGCAGTATAAAGGACGCCAATCAATACCCAGAGCAATGGGAACACTGTCAAACCGGTATTCAAATCCAATTTCGCCGGCCCCGCCAAAGGTAAGCGGATCGGTTAAAAGCATGTAGGGACCTACTCCGGAATAGATGAATAAGGATTCATCAATAAGGGGGAGGTAAATAAAGTCCCAGATCAAGTCAATTCCAACTTCTTCACCAAAGGATATGTCCGTATGAATTCTGCTGAATTCTCCTATAAGAAAGGTGGCATCCAGGGCTACATTACCGCCCGACAGACTACCTCCTCGTATACCAACTTCCTGGGCATTTAAAGTTGTACTCCCAATAATTGCGATGGAGAATAGGATAAGAATTTTGGTTAACAGGTTCTTCATGAGATTAATTTTTAGTTGTTGCCAAAATACGAAAAATTGATTTATTATGTTTACCGTTTTTGTGAAAATCGGTTCAACTTAACGTACAAAAAAAATTAGATCATAATTAAACGATTAATAAGCCCTTATTTCCATTAATTTATCAGAGAGTTCTTTTACTTTTTCAGGCTTTGTCAGATACAGATTCTCTTTCTCAAGGGGATCACTTTTCATATCGTAGAGCTGCCCATCGGGTTCCCCGGGTTTCGGCTCCGGGAATTTGGGCTCAGTAAAACCTCCCGATCCCAGTCCTTCTATCATTTTCCAGTTTTCGTTGCGTATGGCAAATTTACCACTTCCCGAATGATGAATCACTGGCTCACGCTGATAATTTTCTTCGTTTCCCGTGAGAAGTGGTAGAAAAGAGTAGCTGTCTTTCGGATTTTGATGGTCTCCAAACAAGGTTTGAACGGTGGCGAAAAAGTCGGTTAAGGAGATGGTATTGTGCGCCGAACTGCCGGCTTGTACTTTGCCGGGCCATTTAACAAAAAACGGAACATGATGGCCTCCTTCCCAAATATCGCCTTTCATACCACGAAACGAGAAATTGGAACGGTGATTGAATTTCTCAATTAGTTCGGGTCGCCAGTAAGCTCCATTGTCGCTGGTGAAAATTACCAGGGTGTTTTCTTCCAAATCATTTTCCTTTAGCGCTTGAAGAATTAAACCAAGCTGATGGTCAACCATTTGTACAAAATCTCCGTATTGCCCGGCTTCTGAACTGCCCTCAAATTCTTCAGTTGGAACCCAGGGGGTGTGTGGTGCATTCATCGGGAAGTAAAGGAAAAAGGGCTTTTTTGCATTTTTCTGTTTTGCCAGGAATTCGGTGGCTTTAGCAGTAAAAGTTGGCAATACTTCATCGAAGCGAAACGATGGTGCCATTCTGCCTTTTCGCCAGAAAGCGCCTGTGGCCCAGGGGATAGAATTCAGATCATTCCCGGGAGTTGAGTCCGTTGGCGCTTCAACAGCCAGGTTGTTTTCGAGGTACATGTAGGGCTCGAAATCCAGCGAAGCCGGCAGAATATACGAATAGTCAAATCCTGCTCCTCTGGGGCCACCCTTGGCAGGCTGCGAAAAATCAATCTTCTCAGCATCGTTAAATGCAATCAGGTTTCTATCGAGATCTTTTCCAGGTTCTCCTTTTATGTAAGTTCCGTCATTCAGTTTAAAATCGATACCCAGATGCCACTTTCCAATGCATGCTGTGGTGTAACCTTGTTGTTGCAGGAATTGTGCAACTGTTGGGGTTGTTTCTTCTATTAAACTTGGGCTGTAGCCCAAAAGAACACCTTTTTTTATGCGACTCCGCCAGCAATATTGTCCGGTTAGAACTCCGTAACGCGTTGGTGTGCAAACGGCAGAATTCGAATGTGCATCGCTAAAGGTCATTCCTTCTTTCGATAGTTTATCCAGGTTCGGCGTCTTTATTTTTGAATCGGGATTCAAAGCCGAAACATCGCCATAACCCAGGTCGTCGGCCAAAACAAAAATAATATTTGGCGCAGTGGAATCAGTTGTTTTTTTCTCGCCACAGGAATTCATAATAAGGATCAAGCCAAAAACGAGGATCAATGTTCCAGGTATTGTTTTCATTTTCATTTTTTTATTGGGGACGTACGACCATAATACCTGTGGCCGATTTTATGTCCATTAAATATTCATACAAAGTGTTTCTCGAAATCATTACTTTTCCGCCATCGGACGAGGCATGCATCAGATAAACCTTTTGGTTCACTTCAATAATAATTCCTGCATGTATAATGTCAAGCTCTCCAAGCGATGTTGTGATTCCTACAATTTCTCCACCTTCCAATTTGCTGTCAAAAATACGAAGTTTTTCCATTTTTGATGGCGTAATTGGTCAGCCGACGAAGGAGTTCCCTTTGAAAATGATCAGTGCTGATGGAATGTATCGGAAATAAAACTTAACACTACCGGAAGCGATTCACGCCAATAGGTCCAGTTATGTGCTCCGTCGCGAACCCGGTATTCGTGCGGGATATTTCTTTTTTTCAGGTTTATATGAACCAGCGAATTTCCCTCGAAAAGAAAATCATCATCACCACAGTCGATAAACCATTTTACGGATTTAAGGTCCTCTTCAGGCAAGGTTTTGATCAGTTCAAGTACACTGTAACTGGCAAACCATGCATCCTTTTGGTCTTCAGTTGCATCGCCCATGCCCCGGCGCTGCATTTGCCGGTCAACATCTTTGCGTGTTAATGGCCCGGTTGATGCACTTAGCGGACAGGCCGATGAAAACAGATCGGGGCGGTGTAATGCATAATAATAAGTTCCGCCGCCACCCATCGATAGCCCGGCAACAGCCCGGTATCGTTTTTCTTTTTTTATGCGGTATGTGCTTTCCACATGCGGCATCAGTTCTTCAAAAAAGAAATCTTCGTAACGCCAGCCGTTTGGCGTGTTGGTGTAACCCATTTGTTTGGTGTCGGCATCGGGCATAACCACGATCATGGCCGTGGCTGTTCCCCTCTTTATGGCTTGGTCGGCAATGTGTTTTATTTCACCAAATTGTACCCAGCCGGTGTGATTATCGGTGGCGCCGTGCAATAAATACAGAACGGGGTAACTGCGTTCCGACGTTTCGTAATCGGGTGGGAGGTAAACGGCGTAGTTACGCTCCATTCCCAAAATTTCGCTTTTTAAGCTCAGATTATCAATTACCTTTCCGCCCTGGGAAAAGGATGACGTCGAAATGATAAGTAATAGAAAAAATAAAATTGACTTGTTCATCGTATTAAGGTTAATATTCACATTTACTACGGTCGTCTTTCACAACATACGATTTGTAGTTTTTGGCCTTTGGATCCTTGCAGCCGCAAAGGTCAAGCAGTTTAATATTTTTAAAATCAATGGGGTGACTTTCGGCCTGGAGGGCAATATATCCCTCTGTTAAAAGGCTTCCTTCTTTCGAAATCCATAATGCTTCGTCACGGTCTACTCCGAATTTATTCCAGTCTGAACCTCCGTTTTTGGAGATAAAACCACCTCCAACCTGGGGCTTGTCGAAATGCAATACCGTGTCGCCTTCCACAATAAAAGTCATCGATTCTCCTCCCAGTACAATTGCTTCGCAATGCACCCACTGGTCACCATGGTAGGTTTTCGATCTGGAGCTAATGCAATGTTTGTAGTTAACTTCGCCATCCATTTCAACAGCTGTCCCCGGAGTACAAACATTGGCAGTTGTTCGATCACCTTTATTCAAGCCTCCTAAAAGTTGTAACTCAACAGATACAGGGAAATGCTGTCCTAACTCGTTACTGGCAGCAGACTGCGAATGCAGCATAATTCCGCTGTTACGAATATTCCAGCTGGCACCTCCTTTTAATTGTTCGCCAACAAAACGGTAATCGAAACTTAGTTTGTAATACGAAAAAGGCCTTTTGTAATACAGGTGTCCGAAAGCATCGTTAAACTCCTTGTAGTCATCGTAGCGAATACTGATCATGGAATCTTTCACCACAAAAGTTTCATAAAGGTTTACGCCCAATTCGTAATCCGATATTTTTATTTCCCATCCACTAAGGTCGGTACCATTAAATAAAGAGATCCAGTGGTCATCGTCTTGACCATAGGCAAGTATGGAGAAACCCAGTAATATCACGCTAATAAATTGCTTCAACATAATTTGATTTTAGTATGCAATTTAATCATTTACCCCGGATTCACGTTAAATAAATTCCCTTACTTTAATCAAAAGAATTCCTTGTGGCTTTGCCACGAGGTACAATATATTCTCCCCTAAATTTTAGGGGAGATGTCATTCAGCATTTGCTGGATGACAGTGGGGTGAAATAATGAAAATTCGATTTTCAGCTTTTGGGCTGAA
>JBFEWU010000149.1:0-10953 GCA_041546215.1 Draconibacterium sp.
GTGGAAAAATGATACAGAAAAAAATGAAATATTGGGTGAAGCATATTTTCATAGAGCTTACTGGTATTATCGATTGGTTCATCAGTTTGGCGACGTACCTTTTTTAAACAAGGAATTTACTGAACCTAAAATTGACTTTTATACCCATTCCAGAAAAACAATTTTAGCAAAAATTCAGTCAGATATGGAATTTGCTGTGCAATGGTTACCTGAAGTTGTTGACCCGGGCAAAGTTAACCGTGCAGCCGGGAATCATCTTTTAGCAAAGATTTGTTTGGCTAACAGCGATTTCGATGGGGCAATTACAGCGGCCAGTGCTGCAATTAATGATGGTATTCATTCATTAATGACAGATCGATTTGGGAAAGTTGCTGGTGACAACACCTTTAATGTTATTTGGGATTTACATCAAAAAGAAAATAAAAGTTTAGCTTCAAATACAGAGGCGCTGTTGGTTGTTCAGGATAAATTAGGATTTCCTGATGCAGAAACTAGTAATGGTACGCGATCAATGCGAAATTATGTGCCGGTTTGGTGGCACCGCATTTATATTAAAGATGCCGATGGAAAAGCAGCCTGTACCGATGCTCGTGGAAATGCCCAGGTTATTGCAGTAGGTCGTGGAGTGGGATATGCCCGCCCGACAAATTACGCAGGCTACGAAATCTGGAAAGATAGTGGAGATGATTTACGACATGATAATGATACAAACTGGATGTCAATGGATAAACTTTATCACAATAATCCGAAATCTGCATATTATGGTCAACCGCTTGTTAAGGATTATACAAATCCCATTGATACATTTCAGTCCTGGTTTCCCTGGCCACATTATAAAATCTATGTGGAAGATGAAGAACGTTTTGACCAACCCTACGGAGGACACAGCGATTGGTACCTTTTTAGGCTGGCTGAAACATATCTTCTTCGAGCAGAGGCTTATTGGTGGAAAGGAGATAATGGCAGTGCTGCAGCCGATATTAATAAAGTTCGCGAACGTGCTTTGGCACCGCCTGTTGAGGCTGGAGATGTTACAATTAATTATATTTTAGATGAGCGTGTACGTGAATTATATGCCGAAGAAGCACGTAAATGTGTTCTTACACGAATTGCATTTGTTATGGCTGAAAAAAACATGAATGGTTATTCAATGAGTAACTTTACAGAGAAAAATTTCTGGTACGATCAGGTTGCAGCTAAAAATAATTTTTACAATTCTGGTTTAAAGTGGGGGTCAAACGAATATAAAATCAATCCGATGCACGTTTTATGGCCCATTCCTCAAGATGTTATCGACGATAATCAGGGAGGAGTAATCAATCAAAACGAAGGATATCCTGGTTTTGAAAATAACATTGCACCTAAAACCGAGATTACAGACGAAGACTAGTTTTTTTCGTATAGATTAGTTTGGTTAGATGAAAAGGCCGCTTCGTTTTGGGGCGGCCTTTATCCTTTTTTTTATTTATTTTTATAGAGGCATCCTGGTTTCAGGCGTGCATCGAGGATTATTTTATAGCGCAGATACATTGTTCCCGCTTTTTGGATGTTTGATCAAAATATGATGATTTTTTTTGCAATGTAGCGAACAAATAATGAACTAAACTTTTCAAAAAATGGTAAACAGACGAAAATTTTTAAAAACAAGTGCCTTGTCCGGGGTGGGAGTAATTGCCGGGTCTTCCATCTTTGCACAACCCGAAATTTCCAAAGGCCTGAGGATTGGAATGATCGGGCTTGATACTTCACATTGTATCGCTTTCACCAAAACATTTAATGATTCGAATGCAGGCCCGGAATATGGCGGATACAAAGTAGTTGCTGCATTTCCAACATCAGGCAGTAGCGATTTACCGGCAAGCATTAACAGACTCGCAGGTTTTACTGAAGAGATACAAAAATATGGAGTTAAAATAGTAAATTCAATCGACGAATTATTAGAAAAGGTAGATGTGGTTCTGTTGGAAACCGTTGACGGACGAAAACATTTGGAGCAGGCCATCCCCGTCATTCAAGCAGGAAAAAAATTGTTTATTGATAAACCAATGGCGGCTTCTCTGTCCGATGCCATGGCAATATTCAATGCAGCGAAACACTATAATGCACCTGTGTTTTCCTCCTCTTCACTAAGGTATATTCCGGGAATGGATGAGGTTAAAAATGGAAACACAGGGAAGGTGAAAGGAGCCGAAACATTTAGTCCTGCAACGATCGACAAAACCCATCCCGACTTGTTCTGGTATGGGATTCATGGGGTGGAAATACTTTTCGCGGCAATGGGGACAGGTTGCAAATCGGTGGTTCGGATTTCTACTCCCGATTCCGACGTAGTTGTTGGAAAGTGGGAGGATGACCGGATAGGAACTTTCAGGGGAATTCGTTCGGGTAAGAAAGGCTATGGAGGAACCGTTTATGGCGAAAAAAATATTAAATTACTGGGACCTTACAGCGGCTATAATTCATTGTTGGTTGAAATTGCTGAATTTTTCAACACTGGCATTCCTCCTGTTTCATCGGAAGAAACGTTGGAAATATTGGCATTTATGGAGGCTGCCGATGAGAGCAAAAAGAAAAATGGCAGGTCTGTTTTAATTGAAAAAATAATTGAAAGAGCAAATGTGGAATTAGAAGACAAAAAATAGTATTGAATAATTTTTACACGCTAATAATTAACAGTATAATGAAACGAACATAAACTTTTTTAATCATAAATTCAAAAACAAGAATGGTTAAAAAAGTTTATGTGAGATACATCGAATGCAACTGAAATAAACAATTTAATGAGATGAAACGAAGATCCTTTTTAAAGAAAACCACGTCTACTATTTCAGGGGCTCTTTTGGTTCCCACCATTGTTCCTTCCTCAGTTTTTGGAGAAAATGCACCGAGCAACAAAATAAACATTGGTCAGATTGGTTGCGGCCGGATTGCACGAAGCCATGACATGGCCGAAACTTTAAATCTGGATATGGCAAGATATGTTGCGGTTTGCGACCTGGACAGTAGCAGGATGGAAGATGGGAAAAAACTGGTTGAAGATTTTTATAAGGGAAAAAACGGTAATCGGGATTATATTGATGTAAAGATGTATGAAGATTACAGAGAGATGCTTTTAGACTCTGATATTGATGCCGTTGTTATTAGCACACCCGACCACTGGCATGCCCAGCCTGCCATTGAAGCAGCCCTTCAAGGGAAAGATATTTATATGCAAAAGCCCAATTCAATGACTATGCAAGAGGGCAGGTTGTTGAGCGATGTAGTGCATCAGCAGGGAGCTATTTTACAGGTGGGAACACAAGTTCGTTCTGCTCAGCCTCAATTTAGAAGAGCCGCAGAATTGATTCGTAACGGAAGAATTGGTCAATTACATACAGTGAAATTAAGCTTCCCGGGTGACCCGTCCGGCCCCGAATTTCCGGAAATGCCTGTACCATCTAATTTTAATTACGACATGTGGTTAGGTTCGACGCCCGAAGTTGCCTACACGGAAAAGGGAGTACATCCTCAAAAAGGCTACGACAGGCCGGGCTGGCTTCGACGGGAGCAATTCGGTGCAGGAATGATTACCGGTTGGGGCCAGCACCAGTTTGATCTTGCCAACTGGGCAATGGATACCGAACATACCGGTCCACTTTCTGTGGAGGCTGTAGCGATCTTTCCCAAAAGCGGACTATGGAACGTTCATGGTGATTTTATGGTTAAAATGGAATATGCAAACGATCTTAGGGTTTATGCAAATTCTGAAACACCGGTTGTAATAAGATATGAAGGAACTGAGGGCTGGATTGAAGTATTCCGTGGGAATTATTCGGTGACCGACAGTGATCCCGTTTCGTCAGAGGCCAGAAAGGTATTAAATGCCAGTAATCCCAATATTTTGACTTCACAAATAAAAGACGATGAAATTCATTTATACCAGACGGATGACCATCACAAAAACTGGCTTGAATGCATTAAATCCAGAGAACAGCCAATAACTCCTGTTGAAGTTGGCCACCGGGCCTGTAGCGTTTGCCTGATAAGCCATATTGCAATGAAACTGGACCGAAAATTATATTGGGATCCGGTGAAAGAAAGATTTAAAAATGACGACGAAGCAAATTCCATGCTCTCTCGTCCGCAACGATATCCTTATGGTACCAATTATATTCAATTATAAAGGGAATCGAGCATGAGAAGGGAAAAATATTTTATGGTGTTCACACAAAAGATGATGAATATCCGTCGGCTGACGGATTTGCGAGTTCCATTGGCCATAAAAAATACATATACCTTTCGGTATGTTAAGCGTTGATAAACAGGATTTTAAACTAATTATATACGAATGAAATGACAATACATGTTTTCAGAAAAAATATTCTTTTAATTGGAATTTTAGCATCCTCCTGCCTGTTTTTGCATGCACAAGAAACCATCAATGGCTTACACTATTTTGACCACTCACCTATTTCCATAGAAATTAGTGAAGGAAAAATTACACAGATAACGCGGTTGGAAAAACTACCGGAAGATTTCCCAAATCTGTACATTGCCCCAGGATTTTTCGACAACCAGGTGAACGGATTTGCCGGAGTTACTTTTGCGCTTGGTGGTGGAGAGTTAACACCGGAGGGTGTTAAAAAAGCAACCAGAGAACTTTGGAAATATGGCGTAACAACATATTTGCCTACGCTGACCACCAACTCCCGCGAACTTTTTCATAGAAACTTATCGATACTTAAAAACTCAAAAAACGACGAGAGTTTGTATGGTTCCATTGCAGGATTTCATTTGGAAGGTCCTTTTATTAATCCGGCAGATGGTTACCGGGGAGCCCACCCGAAAGAGCATGTGCGATTACCCGATTGGGACGAGTTTATGGAACTGCAGGAAGCCTCGGGAAATAATATTGTGCAGATAACAGTAGCTCCTGAAATGGAAGGGGGGCTTGATTTTATTTCCAAATGCAGTCAGAAGGGAATTATAGTTGCATTGGGGCACCACAATGCACCAGCCAAAATGGTAACGGCAGCCATCGACAGGGGTGCAAAAATTTCCACTCACCTGGGAAACGGTGCGGCCAATACCATGAACCGACACCGCAACCCGTTCTGGTCGCAATTGGCAGATGACCGCCTAAACATCAGTATCATTTGCGATGGTTTTCATCTGCCACCGGAAGTTATTTCAGTGTTTTACAAAACAAAGGGAAAAGAAAAAACGATACTTACCTCGGATGTTACCAGCTATGGAAGTTTACCCCCGGGAAACTACCGGACAGCGGAAGGGCATTCCATAGAAATTACACAGGAAGGGAAATTGTGGAATATTGACCAGGGAGGGCTTTACGGTTCGGCATCGGCTATTACAAAAGGCGTTGGATACATTATGGCAGTAAGCGGATGTTCACTGGCAGATGCCGTGCAAATGGCCAGTACCAATCCAGCCAAACTTTACAACCTGAACGACCGTGGCACCTTAGAACCGGGCAAACGTGCCGACATCATACTATTCTCACTTGACAACTTTCAGGTGAACATTCAAAAAACCTGGGTGAAAGGAAAGATGGTTTACGAGAAAAATAAAAATGAATAAGCAAATAAAAAAAATAGCCATTGCCCTTGCAGCGGTGGGACCGGGACTTTTCCTTATCGGTTACAACATTGGCACCGGCAGCGTTACCACCATGGCAAAAACAGGCGCAGAACACGGCATGGAACTATTTTGGGCATTGGTGCTGTCGTGCATTTTTACATTTATTCTGATGGTGGCCTACGGAAAAGTGACCCTGGTTACGGGAAACACAGCCCTGTTTAATATTAAACATGAATTCAGACATGGATGGATTCTTTCCTTATACATTCTTTTTGCATTGGTTATTGGGGAGCTCCTGGCCTTAATGGGACTGATGGGGATTGTTGCGGATTTGGCGCAGGAAGGGGTCAGACTTCTTCTTAATGATACCATTATTTATCAAGGATGGATTATTCTGTTTTTTGCAATTCTCTCTTTTGTTCTTGTCTGGTTTGGAAAATACAAGACATTTGAGAAAGTTCTTACTTTTTTTGTCATTCTGATGGGCCTCTCTTTCATCGTGGTATTTTTTTTGGTGCGACCCAGTTTTTCGGCTGTCGTTGAAGGATTAGTCCCTGGAATCCCAGATACACCAGGTGCTTTTGGTTTGGTCGCTGCCATTGCAGGCACCACTTGTTCGGCTGCTGTTTTTATTCTGCGCAGTACCGTGGTTGCCGAAAAAGGCTGGACCATTAAAAACCTGAAAGACGAAAAACGGGATGCATTTGTATCTGCTTCGGTGATGTTGCTTCTGAGTGGTGTAATTATGGCCGTTGCAGCAGGAACCCTACATCTGATGGGCCTGAAGCTCGATAATACCGTGGAAATGGTGCAGCTTTTCGAGCCCATTGGCGGCAATATTGCTGCTTTTATTCTGATACTTGGTATTGTTGGTGCCGGATTATCTTCTATGTTCCCCATCCTGCTGATTGCACCCTGGCTGATAGCCGACTATACAGGAAAACCGAGAAATATTCATTCACGCCAATCGCGTGCATTAATTTTTGTTGCTCTACTCTTTACCTTCGGCTCGGTATTCCTTAAACAGCGCCCACCTGCCTTGATGGTATTCTCCATGGCTTTTCAGGCATGTATTCTGCCGGCTGTGGCCATCCCTGTTTTCTTACTTATGAACCGGAAAAAACTGATGGGAAAAAATAAGGCCAGGCCCATTGAAAATATTGGTGTCGTGGCCGTTATCCTTTTTTCGTTTTTGACTACATGGTTTGCCATAACAGAATTAATTTAACCATTAAAAATATGAAGATAACTGAATTTCAAAAAAAGAACCTTAAAGTAAAAGTATATCAGGAAAGTGAAGAAATTGCTTCTGCTGCGGCGGAATTTGTTGCTGCTCAATTGTACTCGGCCATTCAAAAAAAGGGAAGCGCAAATCTTATTATTGCTACCGGTGCCTCCCAGCTGGCTTTTTTAAAGTATTTGCTTCAGCAAGAAATTGATTGGAAAAAAATCAATCTTTTTCATCTCGATGAATACAAAGGAATGCCCGAAAGTCATCCGGCCAGCTTTCGCAGGTTTCTGAAGGACCGGTTATTAGAGAAAGTGAAACCCCAAAAGGTTTACTTTTTGAATGGCGACGCACCCGATTCAGAAGCGGAGGTTTTACGCTATGAAAATCTGCTGAAAGAACATCAGGTTGATGTGGCTTGCATAGGTATTGGTGAAAACGGGCACATTGCCTTTAATGACCCACCGGTGGCCGATTTTAACGATCCGAAACTGGTGAAAGTGGTTGAACTCGATGAGGCGTGCCGCAAACAACAGTTGGGCGAAGGCTGGTTTCCCACATTCGACGATGTGCCGACACATGCGCTTTCGCTCACCGTTCCGGCCATTATGGGGTGCAAAACCATTAGTTGTTTGGTGCCTGATGAACGCAAGGCACAAGCTGTTTACAATGCCCTGAACTGGGAAGTTACCACCGCGTGTCCTGCAACCATTTTGAGGAAACATCCGGATGCCGTTTTGTTTCTCGACTCTCAATCGTCATCCAGATTAGATTTAAGTCAAATAAAAGATGAGTAATTTCCTGAAGGGATAATTCGAATTCAGAATCAAAATGTAAATCATTTAATGCTTGATATGATGAGTAAAAGAATGGTTATTTTAATGGGTGCAATTATTTTTTCTGCTATTTTTTTAGGATGCGATAAAAAAAGCAAAACGAGTGAAAAACTAAATGTTTTGTTTATTGCCGTTGATGACTTACGACCTGAATTAGCTTGTTATGGCGCTGATTACATGCATACTCCCAACATAGATAAACTTGCATTGGGAGGGAGGATTTTTACAAACCATTTTGTTCATTGCGCTGCCTGCGGTCCTTCACGTTCTACTTTGCTTTCAGGAAGACGCACTACAAACTGGGATATTTTTAAAAAGATAAGAGAATCCGGTTCAAAGCCCGACAGCATCTTTTCATTGCCTCAATTATTCAAAGAAAGCGGATATATGACGGTAGGCATCGGTAAAATTTCGCATCAGCCGGGAGGTGTAATGGATTCCCTTCAAACAATTCATGAAGTGCCCCATAGCTGGAATAAATCTTATGCCCCGGTGGGTGAATGGAAAGATCCATGGCAGGCTTTCTTCTCTTATGAAGGTGGCAAAGCACGAACCAGCTATTACAACCGCCCTACAAACCGCACCTTATCGCCTTTTGAAGCAGCTGATGTGGCTGACAATGGTTATGCAGATGGAATGAATGCAGAGGAAGCTATAAAACAACTGCAGAACTTGAAGGACACAACATTCTTTCTCGCGGTTGGATTCTACAAGCCTCATTTACCCTTTAATGCCCCGAAAAAATATTGGGATTTGTACAATCCCGAGGAAATTCCTGAAGCTGATTATAAAGAATCTCCTCAAAATATAAATTCAGGAATTTGTTTGCATAGCAATCGGAATAGCTACGAGCCGAGAGGTACATATACATGGCCCGGTGATACCTTGTGGTGGCAGATAACTCCTGAAAGGGAAAAGATTTTAAAACACGGCTATTGTGCGGCGGTTAGTTATATCGATGCACAAATTGGTAAAGTACTGGATGAACTGAAACGATTAGGACTGGACAAGAATACCATTGTTGTATTGTGGGGCGATCATGGATGGCACCTTGGCGACTACGGAATATGGGGGAAACATACCAATTTTGATATGGCCTTAAACAGTCCGTTGATCATTAAAACACCTGAGCTTAAGAAGCCCGGTGTTTTTGCTGAAGCGATGGTTGAAACTGTCGATATTTTTCCCACTCTGGCGGATTTATGTCAGTTGACTGCACCTGATCATCTTGAAGGAACAAGTATTAAACCATTATTGATTAATCCATCGGATAAAATAAAAAGCTATGTTGTTGGAGAAAGAGATGCATGGGGAGTTCACGGAATCACAATAAGAGATGAAAATTACAGGTTAATGGTTTGGATTAACAGAGAAACAGGGGATACTGTAGATGTAAATTTATTTGATAATCTCGAACTACCTATTCCGTATACTGATATCAGCGAGCTAAATCGGGAAAAAGTTACCGAACTTCAGGAGAAAATGAATCGGTTAATTTCTGAATAATTGATAGTTATTTAAAAAATGTAATCATGGTTAATATTAGAAACCTTCAACTAGCATTATGCTTTATAATTTTGGCCTTATGCGATTATGGATGTCAGACAAGCAAGTCGGAATCACCGAATATTCTGCTGATAATTACCGATCAACAAACAGCCAATGCTTTGGGTTGTGCAGGAAATATGTATGTCCGAACGCCATCACTCGATAAATTGGCTGAAACAGGGATTCGGTTTACCAATACTTATGTAACACAACCTTTATGTTTGCCGTTTAGGTCGAGTTTTCAAACCGGTTGTTATCCGCACGAAATCGGAACAATTAGCAATGGTACTAAAATTACTGGCGATTTTCCAATGCTTGGAAACTTAGTTGCTTCAGCAGGATATCAATGTGATTATATTGGAAAATGGCACGTTGGCACTACTCCTGAAATAGCAGGTTACCCTGGTTATAGCAACGCAGGCAAAGATCACGAAAAAACAATTGCGGCTCAGGAATACTTATTAAAAAAGCATGAAAAGCCTTTCTTCCTAACCGTTTCATTTATGAATCCGCACAATGTTTGTCAACTTGCGCGTGCCGATGCCGTTGGAACAGATTTGCCGGACGGCTCAATCGGCCTCGCTCCAAATAATTTGGATGAGTTGCCGCCTCTTCCTGTTAACTTTGAAATTCCTGAAAATGAACCAACAATAATCCGCAAAATTTGGAATAGTTCAAAAATCCATTACCCTACAATGGAATGGGATGAATTAACGTGGCGACAATATTTGTGGGGATATAATAAACTTGTTGAGAAGGTAGATGCAGAAATTGGCAAAGTACTTAGCACATTGGAAGAGAGTGATTATGGGGATAATACAGTGGTTATTTTCACCAGTGATCATGGCGAAGGTGTGGCCATGCATCATTGGAACCAGAAGCAGGTTTTGTACGATCAGTCGGTAAAAGTTCCGTTAATTATTAATTGGAAACCGAAAACAAAAAAGATGGTTTACACAGGGCTTGTATCAAATGCCTTGGAGATTCCTGTGACGATTCTTGATATTGTCGGTTCCGAAATCCCTGAGAATATGCACGGGCAATCACTTCTCCCTTTAGTTGAAGGTAATAATATCGAAGAGAGAAAATTTGTAATCAGTGAAACAATGTTCGCCCGTGGCGACGTAAACCTGGGGGCAACGGGCCGGATGATTCGTACTGAAAAATACAAATACTGCATTTACGATAATGGAGAAAATAGGGAACAACTTTTTGATATGGAAAATGATCCCGGAGAAATAGAGAACCTTGCCATTAAACCGGAATATAAATCAGAATTGAACAGGCATAGGAGGCTTATAGGTGAATGGGCTGAAGAAACAATGGATACTAATTTCCCTTATCTCAGTCCGGAATAAAAGGACAAGAAGATTTATCTACTATGAAATCCATTGAAGAGCTTATGTTATCGAGGGATTCCATCTCTTTAAAAAGATGGAATCTTTCTATAACATTGTGGTATTTTAGATCTAAAGCAGTGGCATTTCTAAATCGGTTTAACTAATTTTGAGTCAAAGTTCAGGATAGAGCTTAAAATATTATAAAGCGTTAGTTATTATTCGTGTCGCTGAAAACCGCTAATTTTCGTAAAACACTTGTATGAATAATAAGCACTGATGCTCATGTTATTGGCGTGGGTTGTGTTTATCTACCAGTGTGGGTTCTTAGCGGTACCTCAGAGACGGATAGACTACAGTCCCACGCTTTTTCTTTTGTTAACCCTCACCCCCGGGACATGGTGATCGAACACAACACGATTATGAA